>NZ_JBIUHC010000002.1:0-159934 GCF_044627735.1 Cupriavidus sp. CuC1
GTGTGCGGGAGAACTGCACGCACGGTTTGAGCGGCGGACGGAGGCCAGCGCGCAAGCGCGCCTCCTCCGACCCGACAGCGGTGAAAGGGTTGTAATGACCTCTGGAGCGAAGGCATGACCTTGTCCGGCAGAGACCATAGAACAACCGCGATGCGGGAGGATTCCAGGGTCGACGCCAAGTCGTTCGAGATACCCAAGCGGTTGATTTGGGAAGCCTGGAAGCGTGTGGCCGCCAATCAAGGCGGGCCGGGCGTGGACAGCGAAAGTATTGAAATCTTCCGAAATCGTTTGGCAAGGAATCTATACGCCCTGTGGAATCGAATGAGTTCGGGGAGTTATTTTCCCCAGCCGGTCAAAGAGGTGCTGATTCCGAAGGGGAGCGGGTTTCGTCCTCTCGGGATACCGACCATCACTGACCGAGTGGCGCAGATGGCGGTCAAGTTAATGGTGGAGCCGAGAATCGATGCGATCTTCCATGCATCATCGTTCGGTTATCGGCCGAACAAATCGGCGAAGCAAGCTGTGGCGCAAGCGAGAAGGAACTGTTGGCGCTACGATTGGGTAGTCGATATTGACTTGAAATCCTTCTTTGACACCATCGACCACGAGCTTCTCAGGCGTGCGGTAGAAAAGCATGTCACGGAGCCATGGGCACGACTCTACATTAGACGCTGGCTAGAGAGCCCGGTGCAGAAGCAAACCGGGGAATTGGTTGCTCGGGATAGAGGCACTCCGCAAGGCGGGGTGATCAGTCCATTGTTGGCTAACCTCTTTCTTCACTATGCGTTTGATCGATGGGTCCAGACCGAGCATCCGGAGGTGCCGTTTGAACGGTATGCCGACGATGTGGTTTGTCATTGCAGGACGAAGCATCAGGCGGAACAGTTCTTGTCTGCCTTGAGGGAACGGCTTACCGCTTGTGGGCTTTCGCTACACCCGGAAAAGACGCGCTTGGTTTACTGCAAAGATGGACGACGTCGAGAGGACCATATCCATACAAAGTTCGACTTCCTTGGATTCAGCTTTCACGCTCGGACGGTACAGGACCGAGCGGGAAACTTGTTCACCGGATTCGGACCTGCGGTAAGTCAAAAGGCACTAACGCGCATGTCTCAGGCCATCCGAAGCATGAGTCTCAATCGAAGTACCTCAATGACGCTGCGCGAACTGGCGCTGCGCATAAACCCAATGGTACGGGGATGGGTGAATTACTACGGTGCTTTCTATCCAGAGCGGCTGAAACAGTTCTTGATCAGAATAGACTTACGGCTTGGCAGGTGGGCGCGAAATAAGTACAAGCGGTTGAGAGGACATAAACGAGGATCTTGGGCGTGGCTCAAACGATGTCGGGAAAGTCTTCCTCAGCTGTTCGCGCACTGGGATTTCTGTTTCGAAGAACGGCGGACAAGAAGAGCCGTATGAATCGAGAGATTCACGTACGGATCTGTGAGAGCCTGAGGGGGGCAGTTCCCTCGGGCCACTCGACCCTCAGCCGTTACGCTGCTTTCTTGTGGTCCTCCACGTTTTGCTGTGCTCGTTCCGGGTTCAGGTACACGACATCGGCTAGCTGCCAGTTACGGATGCCCGCGGCCCAACGCTGCGGATTCCGGGCTCGCGCGGCCTGATACAGCGCCGTGCGCTGCGCCAGCAGGGCGGTCGCTTTGCCCTGATGTCGCTGGTTTGGCGTGACGTATTTCAGGCTGCTGTGGCGGTGCTCGTCGTTGTACCAGCGCACAAAGCTCAGTACCCAGGCACGCGCTTGCTCCAGGCTCTCGAATGGGCGCTCCGGCCACAACGGGCAGTACTTCGCCGTGCGGAACAACGCTTCGGCATAGGCGTTGTCGTTGCTCACCCTCGGCCGGCTGTAGGACGGCACCACACCCAAGTCATGCATCGTTGCCAGCATGCTCGCCCCCTTCATGGCCGTGCCGTTGTCCGAGTGCAGCACCAGCGGGCGGCCCGCCGTCTGCTCGCGCAAGCAACCGTGTGTCAGCAGACGACTGGCGTGCTCGGCCGACTCGCTTGCATGCACCTCATTGGCCACCAGCTTGCGGCTGTAAATGTCCTTCATCATGTACCAGTAGAAGAACCGTCCCTTGACTGTGGTCGGTAGCCAAGTGATGTCCCAGCACCACACCAGGTTCGGACCTTCGGCCCGGTGCGTCGTCAGCGGACGCGCGCTCGGGGCCTTGCTGCGACCACGCCGCAGGCCTTGGCCAGCCGCCTTCAGGACTCGGTAGAACGTCGATTCCGACGCCAGGTAGATCCCTTCGTCCGCCAGCTTCGGCACGATCTGGTGCGGCGTCAGGCTGGCGTAGCCAGGCTGATTTGCCGCCGTCAGCAACGCCTGCCGTTCCGCTTCGCTGAGCTTGTTGGCGGGCGCGTCACGACGCACCTCGGGCCGCCTGTCGGCTGGGGCATGCCGCCAGCGCTGCAAGGTCCGCTCGGTCAACCCAAGCGCCTCGCAGGCCAACTCCTGTCGCGCCCCCGCGCTCACCGCTTCATCGATCAACTGTATGGCTTCAAAGCGATCCGGGGTGCTGATCAGTCTTCCTCGTCCCGTCCCCAGATCGCTGCGGCTTTTTTTTGCAGAACCAGCAGCGCTGCCGTTTCCGCCAACGCCGCATTCTTGCGCTTGAGCTCGCGCTCCAGTTCACGCACGCGTTTGCGCGCCGCTTCGTCTTCCCGACGCTGCACCAAGGTACGCTTGGCCGGGGCCGACGCATTGGCCTGCTCGCACGCCGCACGCCACTCCTGGATCTGCTCCGGCAGAATGCCCTTCAACCGGCAGTATTCAGACAGCTCCGCTTCGCTCAGCGGCGCCGTCTCGAGCACCACGCGAAACTTGTCCACACTGGACCATTGATCACTTTGCTTCCCGTCACCCGGCACAATTCTTCCTGCAGCTCTCGCCATCTCGCGCCACGTCCTCAAGGTCACTGTCGTGATCCCCGTGGCCTTGGCCAACTCCACTATTGATCGGTTAAGCGGGGGCATCATCTGCTCAACCGCCCACTCCCGGCGCTCGGCCGTATATCGCTTCATCTTCCAGTCGCGCACCGCCCTCCATTTTGCTTCATCAAAGAAGACGGAGGCGACAAGTATCCTGACATGGAGGGCTCGCCAAGAAAGTAGGCAAAGAAGGCGACCCGGATGCGGCGAAAGACTCCTCGTCGTCAGGCCAAAAGAGCGGCCGGAGGCCAAACTCGCATCGCCTTAAGGCGATACTCAAACATGGCCTCCTCTTTTCCGCTCTTTTGGCCTGCCGACGAGGCGCCCCATAACGGGAGATTCAAACCTTCACGGCTCGCTGCGCATCGCGCGTGGGTGATTTCCGCCTGAGGGCGGAAATCACGGCTACACCGAGTGATACTTTGACTCTACCGCCGGTTGGCTCCCCTCTCCCACTTGTGGGAGAGGGGCCGGGGGAGAGGGCGCGAGCCTGAGCTTGCCACCACCGCACAAACTCCCATGCCATCTCCAGTCATCCGCCTCGCCACCACTGCAGACGTACCCGTCCTTGCTGCCATCGAACGCGCGGCCGCCACGCTATTTCCCGAATCCGACCTGCCGGCAGCGCTGCGCGAGCAAGTCACCCCCATCGAAGACCTGCAAGGCGCGCAGCGCGAGCGCCGTTTGTGGGTGGCGATTGCCGACGATGGCGCAATCGCCGGCTTCGCGCTGGCCAGCGTGCAGGCACAGAATGCGTATCTCGACGAAATGGACGTCCATCCCGCCCATGCCCGCCGCGGCATTGGCCGCGCGCTAGTGGACACCGTAGCGGACAACGCGCGCCGGCAGGGTTTGCAGTCGCTGAACCTCACCACCTTCGGCCACCTGCCGTGGAATGCGCCGTTTTACGCGCGCCTTGGCTTTCGCCGGCTCGGCGACGCGGATCTGTGCCCCGAACTGGCTGCTGCACTGGCGCGCGAAGCGCAGCTTGGTTTGCGGCAACGCATCGCCATGCGCCTGGTGCTGTAGGCGCTGCACTGCGTTACGATAGTGCCGTGCCCTCCACCGGCGAACCCCATGATCTCGTCCCAGTTCATCAGCCGCGTCACCCTGCGGCGCGATATCGTCGACTTCCTGGCCAATCCCGAGCGCATGCTGCGCGTGCTGCTCGACGAAGCGCCGGGCGGCGAGAGCGAGCCGGCCTGAATGCTCCGTTGTCCGACGCTGATCGCTTCCTTGTTGATGCTGCTCGTCACATTCAGTGCAGGGGATGCGCACTGGATGGACGACGCTGGATTTCTTGACCGCGCGCTGCAAGGCGGCGCCGTTGTCTGGATCTTCCTGTTTTGCTTCCTGGCCTACATTCCGCTGCTGGTGCTGGCTGCCAGCTATGCGCTGCGGGATCTGATGGCGCTCTACCTCTATAGGAACCGGCGCGCAGTCATCCGCCTGTTCTTGTTTGCCGTCATTCCATCCATTGCGCTTTACCGCTTCAATGCCTGGTTCATCCGGGAGATTCTGTAAGCCGCGCGATCGTTCGGGCTCAGCCGCGCGCGCCGCGCTCCAGGAGCTTGTACAGATGCGAGCGTGAAATGCGCAGTTGCTCCGCCGCGCGCTTCTTGTTGCCGCCGTGCCGTGCGATGGCCTGCAGCACGGCCTCGTACGCTACCTCCCGCAGGTCCGCCGACGATGCGGCGCCCACATCGATCGCGGCGTCGTCCGACGCATCGTCCAGTGCCGCGCCAAACGGCAACGCCGGCTCGCTCACGCTGAACGCCACCGCGCTTTCCTCGCCCCGCGCGAAATCCGCCGCGCTTAGCACGCGGCCATCGCAGAACACCAGCGCTTCCTCGATCTTCTGCCTGAGCTGGCGCACATTGCCCGGCCACCGCCGCTCGGCCAGATAGCGCGGCACCTCGGACGCCACCTCCGGCACCGGCACCTGGTTGCGCGCGCAGAAGCCGCGCACGAAATGGGTCAGCAGGGCAGGGATGTCCTCGCGCCGCTGGCCCAGCGCGGGAATGCGCAGCACCACGCCGCTCAGGCGGTAGTACAGGTCCAGGCGGAAGCGCCCGCCGTCGATCAGCGCCTGGATGTCGCGGTTGGTCGCCGCCACCAGACGGAAGTCCACGCGCTGCGCCTGCCGGCTGCCCAGCCGCTCCACCATATGGTCTTCCAGCACGCGCAGCAGCTTGACCTGCATCTCCATCGGGATATCGGCGACTTCGTCGAGGAACAGCGTGCCGCCCGCGGCCTGCTCCAGCTTGCCGGCCTGGCCGCCACGCTGGCTGCCGGTGAAGGCGCCGGCCACATGCCCGAACAGTTCGGACTCGATCAGCGTGGCGGGCAGCGCGGCCAGGTTCAGGCTGACCAGCGGCTTGTCCTGGGCCGCGCGGCTGGCGCCGTGGATGGCGCGCGCCACCAGTTCCTTGCCGGTGCCGCTTTCGCCGAGGATCAGCACCGGCACGTCCAGGCGTGCCACGGTGTCGATCTCGCGGCGCAGGCGTTGCATCGGCGCGCTCTCGCCGATCAGCAGGCCGGGGCCGGGGCTCGCTTGCTGCTCGCGCAACGCGTCCAGCTCGCGCTGTGTTTGCGCCAGTTGCGAGCGCAGCTGCGTCATCTCGCGATGCATGCGGCCGATGGCTTCGGGCTCCTTGAAGAGGATCTGGCCGATGGCGCCGACCACCTCGCCGCCCGCGCTGATCGGGATGCGGTTCACCACGCGCGTCACGCCGTTCATCTCCTGCAGCTGCCCGATCTCGGCCTTGCCGCTGGCGGCCACCTGCGCGAGGCGCGAATTGGGAATGACGTCTACCGCGGGCCGGCCCGTGCCCTCACCTGTGCGAAGGCCGAGGAATTTCTCGTGCACCGGGCTGATGAAGCGCATGTTGCCGGCGCGGTCCGCCACGGTGATGGCCTGGTAGGGGTTCGTGATGAAGTGATCGAGGATCGCGCCGGCAAAGGGCACCGCGCCCAGGAAGTCGAACAGGGCAGCGTCGCGCTCGGCCGGGCGCAACAGGATGACCTGCCGCGCGCGGTCCCGAAGGCGCATGGCGATGAAGCGGCGCGCAGGCTTGCCGCCGGCGCCGGGCAGGCTGCACTCGAACAGGCGGCCGGCATCCTGGCGGAGATCGTCGTCACTGGCGAGTTGCGCGGTGGCGGCCAGTGCGGCGGTCGCCAGCGAGGCGTCGGCGGCCAGGCCCAGGCTGGCGAGTACGTCACCCGCGTGGCTGGCGACCAGCACGCCGAGGCTGTCTTCAGTGCCGGGGAAAGTGTCTTCGGGTGTCGCTGCTGACGACATGCCGTGTCTCCGTAGTGGACACTCTGGTGTCCTTGTTGCGGACACAATAGCAGCGGGCAATAAAAAGAACAATGAAATCAAGGGCGGGCGCGCCTGGCACGTTTGCTGCGCTTAGAGAGCCTACGCACATAACGACAGCACTAAGGAGACCGACGTGTCCTGGCAGCCCGAAATCGATGAACTGGCCTATCGCAAGCAACTTGCCGCCCAGCTCGGCGGCCCCGACAAGGTCAAGCGCCACAAGGACGCCGGCAAGCTGACCGTGCGCGAGCGCATCGACGCGATCGCCGATGCTGGCTCCTTCCGCGAGGTGGGCGCGCTCACCGGCAGCGGCCAGTACGACAGCAATGGCCGCCTGGTGGGCCTCACGCCCGCCAACCTGGTGATGGGTCGCGCCAAGCTGGACGGCCGCCCGGTGGTGCTGGTGGGCGACGACTTCACCGTGCGTGGCGGCGCCAACGACGGCGCGGTCGGAGAGAAGCTGATCCACGCCGAGAAGATGGCGCACGACCTGCGCCTGCCCATGGTGCGGCTGGTGGATGGCACCGGCGGTGGCGGCTCGGTGCGCAATATCGAGAACAAGGGCTATACCAACATCCCCACCATGAAGGTCTGGCAGCACGTGGTGGAGAACATGTCGCTGGTGCCGGTGGTGTCGCTGGCGCTGGGCTCGGTGGCCGGCATGGGCGCGGCGCGCGTCGCCGCGAGCCACTACTCGGTGATGGTCAAGGGCACCGCGCAGCTGTTCAACGCTGGCCCGCCGGTGGTGGCGCGCATCGGCCAGGTGCTGGAGAAGAACGAACTCGGCGGCAGCCAGATCCATACGCGCAACGGCGTGGTCGATGATGAAGTGGCGAGCGAGGAAGAAGCCTTCGCGCGGGCGCGCCGCTTCCTGTCCTACCTGCCGGGCTCGGTGCATGAATTGCCGCCGCGCATCGAACCCACCGACGATCCCTCGCGCCGCGACGAATGGCTGCTGTCGGCGATCCCGCGCGACAGCCGCTCCGTCTACAAGGTGCGCCCCATTGTCGAGGCGCTGGTGGACCAGGGTTCCTTCTTCGAGATGGGCCGCCACTGGGGCCGCGCCATCGTGACCGGGCTGGCCCGCGTGGATGGCTGGCCGGTGGCGGTGGTGGCGAGCGATCCGTATCACTACGGCGGCGGCTGGGACGGCCCCACCGCGGAGAAGTTCATCCGCTTCGTGGACCTGGCCGAAGCCTTCCACCTGCCGGTGATCAATATGGTCGATATCGCCGGCTTCCAGATCGGCCTGGAAGCCGAGAAGGCCGGCACCATGCGCTACGGCGTGCGCGCGCTGGCCGCGGTGTACCAGGCCACCACGCCGTGGTGCTCCGTGATCCTGCGCCGCGCTTATGGCGTGGCGGCGGCGGGGCACCAGCATATGGGGCGCTTCAACTTCCGCTATGCGTGGCCGTCCGGCAACTGGGGCTCGCTGCCGATCGAGGGCGGGCTGGAAGTCGCCTACAAGGCCGAGATCGAAGGCGCCGACGACCCCGTGCAAAAGCGCGCCGAGATCGAGCAGCGCGTGCGCAGCCTTACCTCGCCGTTCCGCAGCGCCGAAGCCTTCGTGGTGGAAGACATCATCGACCCGCGCGACACGCGCTCGCTGCTGTGCGAGTTCGCCAACCTGGCGGCGCCGCTGCGCGAGCCGGGCGTGCGCAAGTTCGGCATCCGGCCCTGAGACGAGAAAGCGCCAAAAAAAACCAGACACAAACGATAAATGGAGACAGCCTTGCCCAATCACCGACCTTTACTTGCGCACCGTCCCACCCTTGGCGCCATCCTCACCGCAACGCTCGCCGTTGGCGCCGCGCTGCTGCCCGCCGCAGGCGCGCAGGCGCAGGAGCAATGGCCGCAGAAGCCCGTCACCATCGTCGTGCCCTTTCCCGCCGGCGGCATGACCGACCTGCTGGCGCGCCGCATCGCGCGCGACATGCAAGCCGAGTTCAAGCAGCCCTTTGTGGTGGACAACCGCGCCGGCGCCAGCGGCCAGATCGGCACCGAGATCGTGGCGCGCGCCAGCCCGGACGGCTACACGCTGCTGGTCAGCGCCACGCATCAAGTGATCAACCCCGCGGTGCGGCCCAAGCTGCCCTACAACGCGGCCAAGGACTTCACGTCGATCGCGCTGCTGGCGACCACGCCCAACGTGCTGGTGGTGAACAACAACGTGCCGGTGTCGAACCTGCAGGAATTCCTGGCGTACGCGAAGACGCAGAAGGACGGGCTGTCGTTCGGCTCATCGAGCATCGGCGGCGCCACGCATATGTCGGGCGAACTGTTGCGGCTGATGGCCAATGCGCCGCTGACCCATATTCCCTACAAGGGCGCGGCGCCGGCGCTGTCGGACCTGCTCGGTGGCCAGATCCCCGCGCTGTTCCATGACGTGATGACGATGGCGCCGTATGTGAAGGACGGCAAGGTCAAGGCCATCGGCGTGACATCGGCCAAGCGCAGCGAGGCATTGCCCACCGTGCCCACCATTGCCGAGCAGGGCGTGCCCGGCTACGAGGCCACCACCTGGATCGGCTTCTACGGCCCGGCCAACCTGCCCAAGCCGCTGGTGGAGCGCCTGAACCGCGATGCGGTGAAAAGCATGAACACGGCGGAGTCCAAGGCCAACCTGGCGCAGAGCGGCACCACGCCCGGCACGCTGAACGCGGAGCAGTTTGGCGCCTTCGTGCAGGCCGAACTGGTCAAGTGGAAGCGCGTGGCGACGCAAGCCAAGGTGAAGGTGGACTGAGATGAGCGACAACATCCTCGAGCTGCTGGCCCCGCGCTCGGTCGCCGTCCTCGGCGCTTCCGACAATCCCATCAAGGCCGGCGGCCGGCCCATCGACTACATGCGCCGCTACGGCTTTGCCGGACGCGTGTATCCGGTCAATCCCAAGCGCGCGCAGATCCAGGGCCTGCAGGCGTATCCCGAACTGGCAGCCTTGCCGGATGCGCCCGATCTCGTGGTGGTGAGCGTGGCGGGGCAGGAAGTCGAGCAGGCCATCGACCAGTGCCTGGCGGTCAGGGCACGCGCGGCGGTGATTTATTCCTCCGGCTTTGCGGAGCTGGGCGAAGCTGGCGCCGCGCAGCAACGCAAGCTGGTCGAACGTGCGCGCGTGGGCGGCTTGCGCCTGTTCGGCCCGAATACGCAGGGCGTGGCCAACTTCCGCGATGGTGCCATCCTGCATTTCTCCACCATGATCAATGAGGAAGCGGGCCAGGACGGCCCGGTGGCCATCGTCAGCCAGAGCGGCGCGGGTTCCTCCATTGTCTATGGCGGGCTGCGCCGCAAGGGCATCGGCGTGCGCTACATGGTGGCGACCGGCAACGAGGCGGACATCACGGCCGCCGAGGTGCTGCGCGCGGTCGCGGCCGATCCGGGCATCCGCGTGCTGCTGCTCTATATCGAATCGCTGAAGGACCCGGCGGTGCTCGCGCAGGCTGCGCGGATCGCGCATCGGCGCGACATCCCCATCCTCGCCGTCAAGGCTGGCCGCACGCAGGCCGGGCAACTCACCGCCAGCTCGCACACCGGCGCGCTGGCCGGTGAGGACGCATTAGCCGATGCGTTCCTGCGCCAGCACGGCATCCAGCGCGTGGCGGACTTCCGCGAGCTGGTCGAGTACAGCCAGGTCTTTATCGGCGGGCAGCGTCCGCGCGGGCGCAAGGTGGTGGCCATCAGCAACTCGGGCGCTACGTGCGTGCTGGCGGCCGACGCGGCCGAGGACCAAGGGCTTTCGCTGTGCCAGTTCGAAGGCGAGGGCGCTACCGCGCTCAAGGCGGTGCTTCCTTCCTTCGTGTCGGCCCGCAACCCGATCGACATGACCACCGCATTGCTGGGCCAGCCGCAGATCTACGGCCAGACGCTGGACGTGGTAGCCGCGCAGCGCCAGGCCGACATGATCTTCGTGGGCTTTCCCATCGGCGGCGAGGGCTACGACTTTGCCGACTTCTCCGCGCAGACCGGACGCTTCGCCTCGGCCAGCGGCGTGCCGGTGGCGGTCGGCGCCAACCAGGAATGGGTAGCGCAGGCGTTTCGCGCGCAGGGCGTGCCGGTATTCGACAGCGAACGCGCGGCCATGCGTGCGCTCGGCATGCTGGCGCAGCATGTGGCAGTGAATGCTTCGGCACTGGCGGAGCCTGCCGCGTTGCCGCCATCCGTTCCCAAGGACGGTGGCGCCACCAGCGTATCGCTCGACGAAGTGGCAAGCCTGGCCGCGCTGGCGCAGGCGGGCCTGCCGGTAGTGGCGCATCGCCTGTGCCACAGCGCGGGCGATGTGCGCCGCGCGCTGGCGGAGCTGGGTACGCCGGTGGTGGCCAAGGGCGTCTCGCCCGATATCACGCACAAGTCCGAGCTCGGCCTGGTGCGCCTCGACCTTGCCGACGAAGCGCAGGCGCTGGCGGCTTTTGCCGAGCTTGACCTCAAGCTGCGCAGGCTGGCCGCGAGCGAGGGTGTCAAGCACGGCGGCGTGCTGATTGCGCGCCAGCAGCGCGGTGGCTTCGAGCTGGCTGTCGGCGCGCATATCGACGACGTCTACGGGCCGGTGGTGATGGTGGGGCAGGGCGGCGTGCTGGTCGAGGCGATCGACGACGTGCAGTTCCTCGTCGCGCCCTTCAACGCCAGCCAGGCGCGCGAGGCCATCGGCCGGCTGCGCATTGCGCGTGCTTTCGGCGCGCTGCGCGGCATGGAGGCCGTCGACGTGGATGCGCTGGCGCAAATGCTGGTGCGCCTGGGCGACTGGATGGCGCGCGCGCAGGGGCAGGTACGCTCGGTGGACGCCAATCCGGTCATGGTGAGCCGCGGCAGCGTGGCGCCGGTGCTGGTGGATGCGGTGGTGATCCGCGCGGGAGAGACGTCATGAACGCCACGACGAACGCTTATGAAACGGTACGTCCACTGCGCCGCGTGCTGGTCGCAAATCGCGGCGCGGTGGCGGCGCGCATCATCCGCGCGCTGCGCGGGCTGGGCCTGGAATCGGTCGCGGTGTACTCCGATGCCGACGCGGACCTGCCGTACCTGCGCGAGGCCGATATCACGCTGCGCCTGGGTGAAGCGCCGCCGCTGGCCAGCTACCTGGACCAGGACAAGCTGCTGGAAGCCGCGCGCGCCAGCGGCGCCGATGCGGTACATCCGGGCTACGGCTTCCTGTCGGAAAACGCCGCCTTCGCCGAGCGCGTGGAGGCAGCTGGCCTGTGCTTCATCGGCCCGTCCCCGCACTGGATCCGGCGCCTTGGCCACAAGACCGAAGCGCGCGCCTTCATGGCCGCGCAAGGCATGCCGCTGGCGCCCAGCTCCGAGGTGCTGCCAGACGACATGGATACCGTGGCCGCGGCGGCGCAGCGCATCGGCTATCCGGTGCTGATCAAGCCCGCCGGCGGTGGCGGCGGCATCGGCATGGTGCCCGTGCGCGACGCGGCCGGCCTGGCCGCCGGCTGGCAGCAGGCGCGCTCGGTGGCGCAGCGCAGCTTCGGCCAGGCCGAGCTGTACCTGGAGAAGCTGGTCGAGCAGCCGCGCCATATCGAGTTCCAGGTGATGGCCGACCGCCGCGGCGGCGTGCGCATCCTGTGGGAGCGCGATTGCTCCGTGCAGCGCCGCCACCAGAAGGTCATCGAGGAAGCGCGCGCGCACGGGCTCGACCGCGCCGAGGTGGAGGCCATGGCGGCCAAGCTCTCGGCGCTGCTGTCCGGCATTGGCTACGACGTGATCGGTACGGTGGAAATGCTGCACACCCCGGCGACCGGGTTCGTCTTCCTGGAGATGAACACGCGCCTGCAGGTGGAGCACGCCGTCACCGAGCAGATCACCGGCGTGGACATCGTTGCCGCGCAGATCCGGCTGGCGCGCGGCGAGCGCATCGATGATGTGCTGCCGGGCGGCGCGGTGCCTGCGCAAGGCCACGCCATCGAGGCGCGCGTGTATGCCGAGGACCCGGTGCGCTTCTTCCCGTCGCCCGGCCCGCTGGATGTGTTCCGCCCGCCGCAAGGCGCGGGCATCCGCGTGGAGACCGGCTACGCCGAAGGCGCCCGCGTGACGCCGTACTACGACCCCATGCTGGCCAAGGTGGTTGCCACCGGCGCCGATCGCGGCGAGGCCATTGCCACGCTGCGCGCGGCGCTGGAAGATTTCACCATCGCCGGCGTCAAGACCAATATCCCTTTCATCCTGCGCGTGCTTGCGCATCCCGATTTCCTGGCCGGGCGCATCGATACCGCGCTGGCCCAGCGCGTGCTGGCTACGCCCGCCGCAGAGAACCAACAACCTACCCAGAGAGCTGCCTGATGAACAAGATCGAAGCCGCGGTGAGCGGCCATGTCTGCGCCATCCATATCGAAGTTGGCGCTACCATTGCGGCCGGCGACGCCGTGATGATGATCGAGTCCATGAAAATGGAGATTCCGCTCGAATCCGAATATGCTGGCGTGGTCAAGACCATCCTGGTGCAGCAAGGCGACGCCGTCGCCGAGGGCCAGGCGGTGGTGGAACTCGCATAACGCCAATAAGGAAGAACTGTTTTGGAAAGCACCGCTCAGATTGTCCCGGTGGCGCCGGGCACGCCCGAGAAGCCCTATTTCGGCATCGACATCCCGCTGATGCGTCATCTCGGCCTGCAGCCCGTGCAGATGGAAGAAGGCCTGTGCTGCACGCGCCTGCCGGCCAGCCCGTTCCTGGTCAATAGCCGGGGCGACGTGCACGGCGGCACCTTGATGGCTACGCTGGATTTCACGCTCAGTGGCGCCGCGCGCTCGCACGCGCCGCTGGAAACCGGCGTGATCACCATCGATATGTCCACGCACTTCCTCGCCGCCGCGCGGGGCGAGCTGCACCTGGAAGCGCGTTGCATGCGGCGAGGGGCGCGCATCGCGTTTTGCGAGGGCGAAGTGAAGAACGCCGCTGGTGAAGTGGTTTGCGTGGCGCGCGCGGCGTTCAAGCTGGTGCAGCTGAGCAGCGGCGGGAACTGAAGCTTCAGGCCTGGCTCGGTGCCGGCCGGTAGACCTGCGCGAAGCGGGCC
Source organism: Cupriavidus sp. CuC1 (assembly GCF_044627735.1). Classification (NCBI taxonomy): domain Bacteria; kingdom Pseudomonadati; phylum Pseudomonadota; class Betaproteobacteria; order Burkholderiales; family Burkholderiaceae; genus Cupriavidus; species Cupriavidus sp. CuC1. The sequence continues at coordinate 13,279 of NZ_JBIUHC010000002.1, forward strand.
TGCTGGACGATGCCGTAGTCGTTCGGCGCGTACTGCATCAGCCAGTCGCCGGCCGCGCCGTGCAGCACGTCGCCTCCGGCGGAGCGGGCGATGCTGAAGGCTTCGTCCATGCGTCTGGCCAGCACCACGCCAGGGATGTTCTGGTAGGCGCCGTCCTGGCCGTGCGTGCCGGCTTGCAGGGGTTCGTACTTGGGGTCGAAGCGCTCGCGGGATACGACCCAGCGGTCGCCGGTGGAGCCGGTGATGATCGCGTCGCCGGGTTGGTAGCGGTTGGGGCCTTCGAGGCTGATGAGTTCGCCGGGTTCTTTGGCGAAGGCCACCTGGACTACTTCGTGTTTTTGGTAGAGGGCGGCAGCGGGGTCGGTGCGCAGGTCGATATGGGCTAGGGTAGGCATGGCGTGGCGGATGTCAGGCTGGGGCGCAAATCATACCGCTGGTTCGCTCGCGCTCCCACTTGTGGGAGAGGGGCTGGGGGAGAGGGCGGGCGCTCGATATGCCGTCGTGCTGGGACAAAAAACCGAGGGCTTCGCTTCAAGTGGCTCCTAAGCCACCCCTCTCCCCAGCCCTCTCCCCCTGAGGGGAGAGGGAGCGACAGCCGTCGTCATGGCGCGCGGCTTTGGCCGGTTCGGCGGCTTCGTCCGGTGCCGCTGGCTTGCTTCACCCCAGCACCCGCGGCGCAAAGCCGTGATTCAGCGGTCCGTTGCCCGCCCCAAGCGCAAAATCCGCGCCCGCCACAATCGCATCGGCCACGAAATCCAGCGCCACCTCCACCGCATCTTTCAGCGCATCGCCCCGCGCCAGCTGGGCGGCAATGGCCGCCGCCAGCGTGCAGCCTGTGCCATGCAGGTTACGGGTGTCGACCCGCTGATGTGAAAACACGCGCACGGTGCCGTCTGCGCCCAGCAGCAGGTCGTCCAGCCCGGCATCCGCAGGATCCAGGTGCCCACCTTTGAGCAGTACCGCCGGGCAGCCCAGCGCGACCAGGTCGCGTGCGGCCTGCTCCATTTCGTCGCGCCGGGTGATCTTGCGGCCCAGCAAATAGGAGGCCTCAGGCAGGTTGGGCGTGACCAGCACGGCGCGCGGGAACAGCAGGCGCACCATGGCCTGGGTGGTGGCGTCGTCGGCCAGGGTGGCGCCGGAGGTGGAGATCATCACCGGGTCCACCACCAGCTGGCGGATGCCATGGCGGTCCACCGCGGCGGCTACCGCTTCGACGATGGCGGCCGTGCCCAGCATGCCCGTCTTGGCCGCATCCACGCCGATATCGCTGGCAACCGCGTCGATCTGGGCCGCCACCATGTCGGCCGGGATGGCGTGCACGCCGGACACGCCGAGCGTGTTCTGCGCCGTGATGGCGGTGATCGCGCTCATGCCGAAGCAGCCCAGCGCGGCAAAGGTCTTGAGATCGGCCTGGATGCCGGCGCCGCCGCCGGAATCGGAGCCGGCGATGGTCAGGGTGCGCGGGGGGCGGTGTGTCGTCTGGGTCATGTATCGGACGGGCGGCAAATAAAAATCGTGTGGGTGGCAATGCGCGGCGCCTTTTGGCAGGCTACAATACCGCCACTCCGAGGAGCGTTGCAACGAATGGGCCTTATTGTGCCATTCGCCAGGCTCGGACTGTCTTCAACGGCGCTCGCTGATCCGTGGCACACACGGAGGCGAGTCGACCTATCCGCCCGTTATGCAATGGCCTTGGTTTTCACCATCCTTGCATGGCGCGGCCGTATTTCCCCGCACTCGTCCTTCGTCGCCACTCTTCATCGGAGTGAAACATGAACGCAGTGACTGAACTGAAGAACGATTACCTCGTGGCCGACCTGGGCCTCGCCGGCTGGGGCCGCAAGGAAATCGCCATTGCCGAAACCGAAATGCCCGGCCTGATGGCCATCCGCGACGAGTACGCCGCTGCCCAGCCCCTGAAGGGCGCGCGCATCGCCGGCTCGCTGCACATGACCATCCAGACCGCCGTGCTGATCGAAACGCTGGTGGCGCTCGGCGCCGATGTGCGCTGGGCTTCGTGCAACATCTTCTCCACCCAGGACCACGCTGCCGCGGCCATCGCGGTTTCCGGCACGCCGGTGTTCGCCTTCAAGGGCGAATCGCTGAAGGAATACTGGGACTTCACCCACCGCATCTTCGACTGGAAGGATGGCGGCACCCCGAACATGATCCTGGACGACGGCGGCGATGCCACGCTGCTGCTGCACCTGGGCGCCCGCGCCGAGAAGGATGCATCGCTGATCGCCAACCCGGGCAGCGAGGAAGAGACCTTCCTGTTCGCTGCGATCAAGGAAAAGCTGGCCAAGGACCCGTCCTGGTACAGCCGTAACCTGGACGCCATCAAGGGCGTGACCGAGGAAACCACCACCGGCGTGCACCGCCTGTACCAGATGGCGCAAAAGGGCGAGCTCAAGTTCCCCGCCATCAACGTCAACGACTCGGTGACCAAGAGCAAGTTCGACAACCTGTATGGCTGCCGTGAATCGCTGGTGGACGGCATCAAGCGCGCCACCGACGTGATGATCGCCGGCAAGGTTGCGCTGGTGGCCGGCTACGGCGACGTGGGCAAGGGCAGCGCGCAGGCACTGCGTGCCCTGTCGGCCCAGGTGTGGGTGACCGAAGTCGACCCGATCTGCGCACTGCAGGCCGCGATGGAAGGCTACCGCGTGGTGACCATGGAATACGCTGCCGACAAGGCTGACATCTTCGTCACCTGCACCGGCAACTACCACGTCATCACCCATGACCACATGGCCAAGATGAAGGACCAGGCCATCGTCTGCAACATCGGCCACTTCGACAACGAGATCGACATCGCCTCGCTGGAAAAGTACGAGTGGGACGAGATCAAGCCGCAGGTCGACCACGTGGTCTTCCCGGCAGTTGGCGACCAACCCAGCAAGAAGATCATCATCCTGGCCAAGGGCCGCCTGGTGAACCTGGGCTGCGGCACGGGCCACCCGTCGTACGTGATGAGCAGCTCGTTCGCCAACCAGACCATCGCCCAGATCGAACTGTGGCAGGAACGTGAAAGCGGCAAGTACCCGGTCGGCGTCTACACGCTGCCCAAGCACCTGGACGAGAAGGTCGCGCGCCTGCAGCTCAAGAAGCTGAACGCGCAACTGTCAGAGCTGACCGAGCAGCAAGCAGCCTATATCGGCGTGAAGAAGGAAGGCCCGTACAAGGCCGATCACTACCGTTATTGATTCGCTGATCAGCGGTTGATCTGCAATTGATCTTTGTTTGATCCGTTTCCGATCGACCGCCAGCTCGTCAACCCGCGGCGCCCGCGCGCCGCGGGCGTCCTGCCCTGAATCCGTTATCCGTCTTGCCCAAGCGAAGGAGCCGTCATGAGATTGTTGGCCGTCTGGATCATCAACGCCGCCGCGCTGTTCCTGGTGGGTAGCCTGATCGATGGGATTCATCTTGGCGGCTTCGGCTCGGCCATGATCGCGGCGCTGGTGCTTGGCCTGGTGAACACCTTGATCCGCCCGATCCTGGTGATCCTTACCCTGCCGGTGACGCTGCTGACGCTTGGCCTGTTTATCTTCGTGATCAACGCGCTGCTGTTCCTGTTCGTGGGCAAGCTGCTGGCCGGTTTCGTGGTCACCGGCTTTGGCGCGGCCCTGCTCGGCTCGATCCTCTACAGCGTGATTTCCTGGGCACTGTCGAGCGTGCTGCTCGGCGAACGCCGCAGCGCCTGACGCCGTCCGGCGTCCCATGCCAATTTTTCAGCGCGCCGCGCCATAGGCGGCGCGCCACCATCATGCAAGACCGCTACTTCAGCTTTGAATTCTTCCCGCCCAAGACGGCGGAGGGCGCCGAGAAGCTGCGCAACACGCGTGCGCAGCTCGCTCCGCTGCAGCCCAAGTTCATCTCGGTGACCTTCGGCGCCGGCGGCACCACCCAGCAGGGCACGCTGGATGCCGTGCTGGAGATCCAGCGCGAAGGCATCGAGGCCGCGCCGCACCTGTCGTGCGTGGGATCCTCGCGCGAGAGCATCCGCGATATCCTCAAGACCTACCGCGAGGGCGGCATCCGCCACATCGTCGCGCTGCGCGGCGACATGCCGTCGGGCATGGGCGAGATCGGCGAGTTCCGCTATGCCAACGAGCTGGTGGCGTTCATCCGCGCCGAGACCGGCGACTGGTTCAACATCGAGGTGGCGGCCTATCCCGAGTACCATCCGCAGGCCAAGTCGCCCCGCCACGATCTCGAGAATTTCGTGCGCAAGGTCAAGGCTGGCGCCGACTCGGCCATCACCCAGTACTTCTTCAACGCCGACGCGTACTTCCGCTTTGTCGACGACGTGCGTGCCATGGGCGTGGACGTGCCGATCGTGCCGGGTATCATGCCGATCACCAATTCCTCGCAGCTGATGCGCTTCTCCGAGATGTGCGGCGCCGAAGTGCCGCGCTGGGTGGCCAAGCGCCTGGAAGGCTTCGGCGACGACCGCGAGTCGATCCGCGCCTTTGGCCTGGACGTGGTCACCGCGCTGTGCGAGCGCCTGCTCGCGGCCGGCGTGCCGGGGCTGCATTTCTATACGCTCAACACGGCCAGCGCCACCAAGGCCATCTGGCAACGCCTGAAGCTCTAAGGCACCTGCTTGCCCGAAGCGCGATGCCCGCCCGCCGCCCCGACCCTTTCATCGACCACCTGCTCGAACTGATGGGGCCGCTGGCGGCGCGCATCGGGCCCATCACCGCGCGCCGCATGTTTGGCGGCCACGCGCTGTACTACGACGGCCTGGTGTTCGCGCTGGTGCTGGGCGGGCGCTGCTTCCTGAAGGTGGACGACAAGACGCGCGGCCGCTTCGAGGCCGAGGGCGGCGAGCCGTTTCGCTACAGCCGTAACGGACGCGAGATCTCCATGCTGCATTACCTGAGCGCGCCACCGGCCTGCCTGGAATCGGCCGAGGCCATGACCAGCTGGGCACGGCTGTCGGTGGAATCCACGCTGCGGCTGGCCAACCAGGCCGGCTGAACGGCTGAAACGCCGCTACGCAGTGGCATACTTTGGCCCATGGCCACCGTCACCGCCACGTTTCGTTTCTACGAGGAACTGAACGATTTCCTGCCGCGCGCGCAGCGCGGCCGGGATTGCGTATGCGCCTGCGCGCGCGCCGCCACCGTCAAGCACATGATCGAGGCGCTGGGCGTGCCGCACACCGAGGTCGAGCTGATCCTGGTGAACGGCGAGTCATGCGGCTTCGAGCGCCTGTTGCAGGATGGCGACCGCGTCTCGGTCTATCCCCGCTTCGAAGCCTTCGACATCACACCGCTGCTGCGCGTGCGCGCCGAGCCGCTGCGCACCACGCGCTTCGTTGCCGACGCTCACCTGGGCGGGCTGGCGCACCTGCTGCGCCTGACCGGCTTCGACACCCTCTACGACAACCACTACGCCGATAGCGAGATCGAGGCCATCGCCATGCGCGAGGGCCGCATCGTGCTCACGCGGGACCGCGAGCTGCTCAAGCGGCGGGGGGTCACCCATGGCTGCTACGTGCGCGCCATCAAGGCCACGCCGCAACTGCGGGAGATCTTCGCGCGGCTCGACCTGGCCCGCAGCGCGCGACCGTTCTCGCTGTGCCTGGACTGCAATGTGCCGCTGCAACGGATCGACAAGGCCGAGGTGGACGGGCGCGTGCCGGCGGGCGTGTTTGCGCGGCAGGATCGTTTCGTGACGTGCGGTTGCTGCCAGCGAGTGTTTTGGGAGGGGTCGCATTGGCGGCATATGCGGGATCTGGTGGATGAGTTGGTGCCTGGGGGAGGTTTTTAGTTGGGTGCTGTTTGTGTTTGTTTGAGCGGCGATGGCTCTTGGACCCAACAGCCGTACGACATCCCCCTGCGGGGGCTGCCGGTCACTCTTCTTTGCGTCGGCAAAGAAGACTAACGAGAAGAAAGCCGACCCTGCCGGGGGCAGAGCCATCGCGAGTGCGCAGGACGCTGGTTTCGTCGTACGGCCGCAGTACTGCTGACATCTGCCGTTACCGGCTCGTAGGGCATCGCAATGGCATGACCCATGGGTTTCGTCGTGGGGCCCCCGGTAGCGGAATCCTTGCCCATTCGCCAATCTGCCGTTACCGGTGCGAAGCACCACGACACGTCGCCCGTCAATGGTTTCGTGGTGGGGCGGGCGCGGTGGTCAAGGTCTTGGGCATATCAATGCGGTGCCACCGCGCCCACGACGGAACCGGTGCGCTTGCAACTTCGTGGCCGGCCATGCCGCGAGCGACAGACGGCTTGCAACAAGTGATGTCTGCTACCGGGGGGCGCACCGTGAATCCCGGAGGCTGGCAGGTTCGTGGCCGGTCAAGCCGGTATCGGCAGAAGCCCGCCGGCACTCTGGGCCGTACGACGAAACCATCGAGATTCGAAAGCCATATTGCTCTGCTCCCGGCAGGGCGGCTTTCTTCTCGTTAGTCTTCTTTGCCGCGCAAAGAAGAGTGACCGGCAGCCCCCGCAGGGGGATGTCGTACGGCTTTTGGGTGCAAAAACCAACGCCGATCAAAGAAACAGCGACCAACCTCGCAGGTCGTACGGGCTTTTGGGTGCAAACGCCAACACCAATCAAAGAAACAGCGACCAACCCCGCAACGGGATGTATCACCAATCCCTCAAAACACCCCCCCCTCACTAACCACCCAATCCATCGGCAAATCATGGTCCTGCGGCACCAGCGCAATCCGGCAGGCCTCATGCCCGATGCCGATCGCCACCGGCGCGTTCCCCCCGGCAGCCAGCGCCGCCAGCGTGCGGTCATAGAATCCGCCGCCATATCCCAGGCGGAACTTATCCCCGCTGAAACCGACACATGGAATCAGCAGGACGTCAGGCTGCAAGGGCGGCGTGCCGTCCGGCACCGGAATGCCGTAATGCCCGGCAACCATCGGCGTAGCCGGCTCCCACAGGTGGAAATCCAGCGGCGCGCCCGGCCGGCTCACCACCGGCAGGGCCGCTTGGCGCCCGGGGGCGCCGGCCAGCCAGCGCGAGACCACGCCACGGGCGTCGAACTCCTGCTGGATTGGCCAGTAGAAGCCAAGGCGATGCACGGGCAGGCGCTCCAGTAGTGCGGCCAGCGCGGCTTCGATGCCGGCGTCGGCGGCGCTGCGCTGCGCCAAGGCGCCGCGCAGCGCCAGCAGCTGGCGCCGCAGCGCCGCTCGCTGCATGCCGGGATCAGGCTTTCCGGACTCGCCGGAGGGGCTGCGAACGTCGTCGCTGGGCATGGCTGCGTGGGATAATGTCTGTAGTTGACCAAACATTGCACGGTCGGATGCGCGCCCTCGAAAGGTGTTGTCCGGCCGTCACAACAAGGAAGAAGAATGCCGAAGGGAGTATATCCGCAGCGTGCGGCCAAGGCCGCCCTGGCGGCGATCGCGTGCGCACTGCTTGCCACGCCGGTATTTGCGCAGAAACGGCCCCAGCCGCAGCCCCAATCGCAGTCGCTCGCCATCCCGAGCGACCCCGACGACGCTTTCGTGGCGCTGCGCGACGCCGCGCGCAAGAACGACGTGGCACGCACCGACGCCATCTCGGCCACGCTGGTGGACTACCCGATCTCGTCTTACGTCGAGTACTTCCGCATCAAGCCGCAGATGTTCGATGCCAGCGGCCTGGCCCGCATCGATGCCCCCGACGACCAGGTGCGCGCCTTCCTGCAGCGCTACAAGGGCGAGGCCATTGCCGACCGCATGCGCAATGACTGGCTGCTGGTGCTGGGCAAGAAGCGCGACTGGGCCAAGTTCGATGCCGAATACCCGCAGTTCGTGCTCAAGGACGATACGCAGGTCGAGTGCTACGCGCTGCTGTCGCGCGCGCTCAAGGGCCAGAACGTGGCGGCGGATGCACGCGTGGCGCTGAGCGATCCACGCTACTACGGCGAAGGTTGTGTCGACCTGATCGGCTACCTGGCCCAAAGCAAGCAGATCGAGCCGAGCGACGCGGCCTTCCAGGCACGCCAGGCGCTGGAGCAGAACTATGTGACGCTGGCCGGGCGCATCGCCGCCACCGTGCCCGACGCGCGCGGCGACAGCGACGCCCTCGCCACCGTGGTCAAGATGGCGCGCAACGATCCCTCCCAGGCCGCGGCCTACCTCAGCGCCAACGCCGGCAGCCTGTCGCGCGAGGAGCAGGGCGCTGGCTGGGGCGTGATCGGCCAGTTTGCCGCCAAGAAGCTCGCGCCCGAGGCGGCCGGCTACTACCGCCGCCAGATGGACCTGGGCGGCAACCAGTGGCTGTCAGACGAAACGCAGGAGTGGCGCGTGCGCGCCGCGCTGCGCCAGGGCGACTGGAAGCAGGTGCGCCAGGCGGTGGAGCTGATGCGCCCCGAGCTGCGCGCCAAGGACCCGGCCTGGACGTACTGGTACGGCCGCGCGCTCAAGGCGGACAACCGCGGCGCCGAGGCCGAGAAACAGTTCCAGTCGATTGCCGGCCAGTTCAACTTCTATGGCCAGCTGGCTAGCGAGGAACTGGGCAATCGCATCGTGTTGCCGGCACGCACGGCGGTCAGCGATGCCGAGGTCAATGCCATGCGCACCCGCCCGGGCTTCCTGCGCGCGCAGAAGCTCTATGACCTGAACCTGCGCTTCGAGGGCAACCGCGAATGGAATTGGGAGCTGCGCGGCATGACCGACCGCCAACTGCTGGCCGCTGCCGACTACGCCCGCCGCATCGAGCTGCTGGACCGCGCCGTGAACACGGCCGACCGCACCCAGGCCGAGCACGACTTCTCGCTGCGCTTCCTGATGCCGTACCGCGACATCATGCAGCGCGCCACCGATGACGTGGGCCTGGACATGGCGTGGGCCTATGGCCTGGTGCGCCAGGAATCGCGCTTCATCATGAACGCGCGCTCCTCGGCGGGGGCCCACGGCCTGATGCAGGTGATGCCGGCGACCGCCAAGTGGGTGGCGCGCAAGATCGGCATGAGCGATTTCTCGCCCTCGATGATGAGCGATCCCAATATCAACATCCAGCTCGGCACCAACTACATGAGCATGGTGCTTACCGACCTGGACAGCTCCTGGACGCTGGCGTCGGCCGCCTACAACGCTGGCCCGGGCCGTCCCAAGAACTGGCGCTCCAGTTTGCCGCGCGCGGTCGAGGGTGCGATCTTCGCCGAGACCATTCCGTTCTCGGAGACCCGGACCTACGTGAAGAATGTACTGTCGAACGCCACGTACTATGCTGCATTGATGAGCGGCCGGCCGCAGTCGCTCAAGGATCGCCTGGGCGTGGTGTCGCCGTCGCAGGTCACCACGACCAGCCTGCCCTGAGGTTTTAACGCCTTAGAGGCAGCGCGGTCTGCAGGCCGATGCGGCAGCCGGCGCGTGCTCCAGCCCTGGAGCGTGCGCCAGTCGTCCCATGCCACGGAGAGATCCATGCAGACCAGCAACGTTCTAGTGATCGGAGGGGCCGGCTTTCTCGGCAGCCACCTGGTGGCCCGGCTGGCGGGCGTTGCCACCGCGTCGGCCACGCCGCTGGAGCCGGGCACCGTCGTGGAGCCGCCTCTCGACCCCGAGCGGATCGTGGTCGCCACCCGCGACGCCGAGCATGCGCAGCACCTGCTGCTGTTGCCGCGCGTCGAGGTGATCGAGCTGGACGTGAGAAACGATGTCGCGCTGAATGCCGCCATCGGCACGCTGGGCACCGACGGCATCGTGGTCAACCTGGTCGGCATTCTCCACGGCGAACGCGCCGAGCCCTACGGCGCTGCCTTTGCCGCGGCGCACGTGGACCTGCCGCGGCGCATCGTCGAGGCCTGCCGCAGCACCGGCGTGCGCAGGCTGTTGCACATGAGCGCGCTGGGCGCCGACAGTGCCGGCCCGTCGATGTACCTGCGCAGCAAGGGCGACGGCGAGCGCGTGGTGCGCGAGAGCGCTCTGGACTGGACCATCTTCCGTCCGTCCGTGATATTTGGCCCCGACGACCATTTCCTCAATCTGTTCGCCCATATGCAGGAACTGGCGCCGGTGGTGCCGCTCGCCTGCGCGCAAGCCAGGTTCCAGCCGGTGTACGTGCAGGACGTGGCGCAGGCCATGGTCAACGCCATGGCGACCCCGGCCACCATCGGCCGCGCCTACGACCTGGCGGGGCCGCAGGTCTATACGCTAGAGGAGCTGGTGCGTTTTGCGGGCCGCGCCAGCGGGCACCCGCGCCCGGTCCTGCACCTGCCCGACGCCCTGGCCCGCGTGCAGGCAGCCATCCTCGAACATATGCCGGGCGCGCCGGTAATGACGCGCGACAACCTGGACTCCATGCGGCTCGACAATGTCATGCACGGGACGATTGCGCCGGAGCTTGGGCTGCGCCAGCCGGTGGGGCTGGAGGTGGTGATGACCGATGTGCTGGCGGGCCGTGGGCACGAGAGCGTCATGCTGGGACTGCGGCGCAGCGGGTATCGTTGAGCCGCAGGCAGGGCCGGGTCGGCCCGGTTCGGCCTTGCGCTTGTGACCTGGATTCACATCGCTGCGAGCGTAATTCGCTGGAGGCGCTCTGCGCGGCTGGCTACAATGGTTCGTTCGCCGGCATGTGGTTCCGCCCGCACGCTTCGCGCTGCGGCTTGCCCCGGCGGCTCCCTCCCCCCACGTTTCCTGCAAGGATTTTGCGATGAAGCTCGTCATCGGCAACAAGAATTACTCTTCCTGGTCGCTGCGCCCCTGGTTGCTGATGCGGCAGGCGGGCATTGCGTTCGAGGAGGTCAAGGTGCGCTTGTTCGTGGCCGGATTTGACGAAGCGATTGCCCGGCACTCGCCCGCTGGCAAGGTGCCGGTGCTGGTCGATGGCGATATCTCCGTGTGGGACTCGCTGTCGATCGCCGAATACCTGGCCGAGGCCTTTCCCGAGAAGCAGCTCTGGCCGGCCGACCGTGCCGAGCGCGCGCACGCGCGCTCGATCTGCGCGGAGATGCATTCGGGCTTCGGCAACCTGCGCAGCCAATTGCCGATGAACGTCACCGCGGTGCTGCCCGGCATGGGCTGGAACGTAGCGGTACAGCGCGACGTGGACCGTGTCGCCGAGATCTGGTCAGGCCTGCGCGCACGCCACGCTGGCGCCGGCCCGTTCCTGTTCGGCACGTTCACCATCGCCGACGCATTTTTCGCGCCTGTGGTCAGCCGCTTTGCCACCTACGGCATCCACCTGCCCGAGGCCGCCAAGCAATATGCGGACTTTATCCTGGCGCTGCCGGCCATGCAGGCATGGATCGCCGATGCCCATGAAGAGCGCGATTTTCTCGCCTCCGACGAGCCCTATCGCCTCGTCCCCGATCGCGCCGACGCGGTCGTGATCAACCATTGAGCTCGTCCATGCAGGTGTACGCCGTAGGCGGAGCTATCCGCGACGCCCTGCTGGGCTTGTCGAGCCAGGACCGCGACTACGTGGTGGTGGGCGCAACCCCGGCCGAGATGGAAGCCGAAGGCTACAAGCCGGTAGGCAAGGATTTCCCCGTCTTCCTCCATCCCAGGACCCGGGAGGAATACGCGCTGGCCCGCACCGAGCGCAAGACCGCGGCGGGCTACAAGGGCTTTTCGTTCTATTGCGCGCCGGACGTGACGCTGGAAGACGACCTGGTGCGGCGCGACCTCACCATCAACGCCATGGCGCAAGCGGTGGGCGATGACGGCGCGCTCACCGGCCCCGTGATCGATCCCTACGGCGGGCAGCCCGACCTAGCCGCACGGCTGTTCCGCCATGTGTCGGACGCTTTCGCCGAAGACCCGGTGCGGATCCTGCGCGTGGCGCGCTTCGCCGCGCGTTTTGTCGATTTCACGGTAGCCCCGGAGACGCTGGTGCTGATGCGCCGGATGGTGGAAGCCGGCGAGGTCGATGCGCTGGTGGCTGAGCGCGTCTGGCAGGAACTCGCGCGCGGCCTGATGGAGGCGCGGCCCTCCCGCATGTTCGAGGTGCTGCGCGAATGCGGCGCGCTGGCGCGGCTGCTGCCCGAGCTGGACCGGCTATGGGGCGTGCCGCAGCGGGCCGATTACCACCCGGAGGTGGATACCGGCGTGCATGTGATGATGGTGGTGGATACCGCCGCCGCGATGGGCGTCTCGCTGCCGGTGCGCTTTGCCGCGCTGGTGCATGACCTGGGCAAGGGCACCACGCCTGAGGATGTGCTGCCGCGCCATCTCGGCCACGAGCAGCGCAGCGTGGAATTGCTGGAGGCGGTTTGCAAGCGGTTGCGCGTGCCGACCGAGTGCCGTGACCTGGCGGTGGTGGTGGCGCGCGAGCACGGCAATATCCATCGCTCCGAGGCGTTTGGCGCTGCCGCGCTGACGCGTTTGCTGGAGCGGTGCGATGCCCTGCGCAAGCCGGCGCGGTTTGCCGAAGCGCTGCAGGCTTGCGAGGCGGATGCGCGGGGGCGGCTTGGGTTTGAGGACCGGGCGTATCCGCAGACGGCGCGGCTGTTGATGGCGTTGGAGGCGGCGGCTTCGGTGGATGCGGGGGCGGTGGCGCGGGAATGCGCTGGTAATCCTGGCCTGATCAAGGATCGGGTGCATGCGGCGCGGGTGGCGGCGGTGGAGACGCGGCTCGCGGAGTAGGGGGCTTGTCGTGCTGGAGCAAACCGTTGGCTTCGGTGTTCGTGGCTCCTAGCCAAACCACCCCTCTCCCCAGCCCTCCCCCCATGAGGGGAGAGGGAGGAAACACTGTCGTCGTTCCAGGCGGCTTTGGCGCATCCTGTCAGCTTTGGCACCCGGGGCTTGCGCGTTTGCGCCGGCCCGTGGTGTTCAAATCCCAACAGGGTGCTCCCCCCTCCCGCCTGGCGGGAGAGCAACCGTGTCAAGTGGGGTCGGGGGAGAGGGCGGGCGTTGGATGTGGCGTTGGCCTGCTTGACGTCAAAAGGTCAAAAGCTCAACGGCTTAAAGTCAAAGGCAGTTTCACCTCCCCTGCGGGGAGGCGACCTACTTTCTTGTCTCGCCAAGAAAGTAGGCAAAGAAGGCGACCCGGATGGGGCGAAAGACTCCTCGTCGTCAGGCAAAAAGAGCGGCCGGGGGCCAAACTCACATCGCCTTAAGGCGATGCTCAAACATGGCCCCCTCTTTTCCGCTCTTTTTGCCTGCCGACGAGGCGCCCCATAACGGGAGATGAAAACCTTGACGGCTCGCTGCGCATCGCGGGCGGGTGATTTCCGCCTGGCCGGCGGAAATCACGGCTACACCGATTGGTTCTCTATTCCAGTCGGTTTGCTCCCCTCTCCCACTTGTGGGAGAGGGGCCGGGGGAGAGGGCGGGCGGTCGCAGAGGCGATATCCGCCACCATGCCGCGGCGTCCTCAGGCGCTAGAACAACTTCCCAATCACCAACGCCACCATCGACAACAGAATCGTCGAAGCAAACGGCAACACGAACTCCCGCCCGAACAACCGAAACCGCAAATCCCCCGGCAGCCGACCCAGCCCCAGCTTCTGCAGCCAGGGTAGCGCCGACGACAGCACGACGACGGCGAGGAAGATGGTGAAAGTCCAGCGCAACATGGCGGCGTGCCTAGAGGGTAAGGGGTGGGATGCGGTGGCAGGACTATAGCGCGTGGCTGCGATCGCCGCGTGCGAAGCCTGCCAGCGGCAGCGCCGCATCGAAGTCGCGGGTCAGCGCGATGACCTTGAACAGTTCGCCCATCTCGGCCTCCGACAGCAGCTTTTGCACTGCGTTGGCGGCGGGCAGGAAGTTGCGCGTGTCGTTGGGGTCCAGCGCCATCAGCAGTTCGGTGATGCCGGCATTCATCAGGAAGCGCGCCTGCGAGGCGAAGCCGGCCACCGTCAGCCCGGCATCTGCCGCGGCGTGGGCGATGCCGCTGAAGTTGACGTGGGCGGTGATGTCCTGCAGGCCGGGGTAGAGGAAGGGGTCCGGGTGGGCGTGATGGCGGTAGTGGCACATCAGCGTGCCGCCGACGCGCTGCGGATGGTAGTACTCGGCGGCGGGGAAACCGTAGTCGATCAGGAACACCGCCCCGCGCGTGAGCATCGTGCCCACCGCCCGCATGAAGCCTTCGGCCTCGGCGTGGGTTTCGGTGACGATATCGTGGTCGCCGGCCACGGCGTGCAGCGCCGCGGGCAGGGCATCTGCCGCCAGGGGGCGGTCGGAGAAGACAAAGGCGGCGTCCGCTGCGTCCGCTTGATCGGCATCGTCATCCCGGCGGGCTACGCCGCGCTCCAGCCAGCGGCCATGGCTGCGGGCGAACAGCCGCACCGGCATGGCGTCCAGCACTTCGTTGCCGACCACGATCCCCTCGAAATGCTCGGGCAGCGTATCCAGCCAGGCGACGCGCGGGGCCAGGTGCGGCGCGCGGGCGGCCAGCGTGGCCTGCTGGCGCGCGCGCAGCTCGCCGGAGAGCTCGACGATGGCGTAGCGCTCGGGCAACTGGCCTTCCTGCTCCAGGGCCAGCAGCAGGTCGGCGGCGAGCCGGCCGGTGCCGGCGCCGAATTCCAGGGCCTGCGACAGGCCTTGCGCCAGCAGGGGCGCGAACTGGCGCGCGAGTGTACGGGCGAAATACGGGCTGAGCTCGGGGGCGGTGATGAAGTCGCTGCCATCGCGCGCGTCGCGGCCGAACTTGGCGGCGCCGCCGCTGTAGTAGCCCAGCCCGGGCGCATATAGCGCAAGCGCCATATAGCGGTCGAAACCGAGCCAGCCGCCCGCGTCGTCGATAGCCTGGCCGATGTGCGCGGTCAGCGCGGCGGATGCCGACAGTGCGTCGGCGGGGGGAAGGGGTAAACTAATGCCTTTGTGCATACCGCGATTGTAGCAATGCCAGCCTCCGAATCCCCTGACTCCGCATCGCCTGCCGGCGCTACCGCCGCCGCAGCCTCCGCTACCCCCGCGCGCGGCATCGCGCTTGTCACCGGCGCCGCGCGCCGGCTCGGGCGCGTGATCGCGCTGGAACTGGCCGAGCGCGGCTGGGACGTGGCGGTACACTGCCACCGCTCGCTGGCCGAGGCCGAGGCGCTGGCCGAACAGATCCGCGCCGGCGGACGGCGCGCCGCCGTGCTGCAGGCCGACCTGGCCGACGAGGCGTCCACCGCCACGCTGATCAAGGCCTGCACCGATGCGCTGGGCGTGCCGACCTGCCTGGTCAACAATGCCTCGCTGTTCCAGTACGACGTGGCCACCAGCTTTTCCTATGCCTCGCTCGATACGCATATGCGCACCAATGTCGCCGCGCCGCTGCTGCTCGCGCGGGAAATGCACCGTGCCATGTCGGACACGGAGCGCGGCGTGGTCATCAACCTGCTCGACCAGAAGCTGGATAACCTGAATCCGGACTTCCTGTCGTACACGCTGTCCAAGGCGGCGCTGCAGACGGCCACCGTGCAACTGGCCCAGGCACTGGGACCCAAGCTGCGCGTGGTGGGCGTGGCGCCCGGCATCACTATGGTCTCGGGCGACCAGTCCAGCCCGGGCTTCCGGCGCGCCCACCGCATGACGCCGCTGGGGCAGTCGTCCACGCCGGAAGACATCGCGCAGGCGGTGGCCTACCTGGCCGAGGCGCGCGCCGTGACCGGCACCACGCTTTACGTCGACGGCGGCCAGCACCTGATGCCGCTGGCGCGCGACGTGATGTTCCTGACCGAATAATCGAATAACGTACCGGCGCGCGCCATGACCGCGCGTGCCTTCTCCTTCTTTTTCCTCTCCCCCCCATCATGACCATGCTCGCCGCCCTCACACACCCCAGCCTGCAAGACTGCCGCCGCATGTTCTTGCGCAACTACGAAGTGCAGATCAATATCGGCGTGCACGAATTCGAGAAAAAGGGCGAACAGCGCGTGCTGATCAATATTGACCTGTTCGTGCCGCTGGCCCAGAGCACGCCGCAGGACGACAAGCTGCAGGAAGTGGTGGACTACGACTTCATGCGCAATACGGTGGCCGCGCGCATGGCGCAGGGCCACGTCCACCTGCAGGAAACCCTGTGCGACGACGTGGCGCGCGCCATGCTCAAGCACCCCAAGGTGCGCGCCGTGCGCGTATCGACCGAAAAGCCGGACGTCTATCCGGACTGCGATTCGGTCGGCGTCGAGGTGTTCCACATCAAGAGCGAGTAAGTTAGTCAGTGCCTTAGTCAGTGAGCTAGTTGCTCTGGCAGGCCACCGGCGCAGGGTGGCGGCTCACGGTAAAATGCGGGGTTCTCCGGCCCCGGCAGCTCGCATGTGATGCAACTGCCGCATTGCGCGCCGCTTTGCCTTTGCTTTGCCGTACCCATCGCCCCATCGCCATGACCGCCACCACGCATTCCAAGAACTTCTTCCGCCTGGAGACCTATCTCCAGTCGCAGACGGGCCGCGCCATCGGCGATTTCAAGATGATCGAGGATGGCGACACGGTGCTGGTGTGCCTAAGCGGCGGCAAGGACTCGTACACCATGCTGTCGGTGCTGATGGCGCTGCAAAAACGCGCGCCGGTCAAGTTCAAGCTGATCGCGATGAACCTGGACCAGAAGCAGCCGGGCTTTCCCGCGCACATCCTGCCCGCCTACCTGAAATCGGTGGGGGTGGAGTACGTGATCGTCGACGCGGATACCTATTCCATCGTCAAGGAGAAGGTGCCCGAGGGCAAGACCACCTGCTCGCTGTGCTCGCGCCTGCGCCGCGGCGTGATCTACCGTACCGCCAAGGAGCTCGGCGCCAACAAGATCGCGCTGGGCCACCATCGTGACGACATCATCCAGACCTTCTTCCTGAACCTGTTCTTTGGCGGCAAGATGAAGGCGATGCCGCCCAAGCTGGCCACCGACGACGGCCAGCACATCGTGATCCGCCCGCTGGCCTATTGCCCTGAAAAGGACATTGCCAGCTACGCGCGCGCCATGGAGTACCCGATCATCCCGTGCAACCTGTGTGGCTCGCAGGAGAACCTGCAGCGCAAGAAGGTCAAGGAGATGGTGTTGGAGTGGGAGCGGACCAATCCGGGGCGCACCGACAATATCTTTGCCGCGCTGCGCAGCGTGGTGCCGTCGCATCTGGCCGATACCGAGCTGTTCGATTTCAACGGGCTGGCAACGGGCCTGGCCAAGGTGGACGAGGCGGCGCTGTTCGGCGAGACCACCTTCTCCCAGCAGCCGCTGGTCTTTGCCGGCGGCATGGAAGAGAACAAGCTGGAATTCGTGCGCTTCGAGAAACCCGCGCCGGCCAATCCGGCGCAGCCTGCCGCCGAATAGGCCACCCGCCGGCCCCCATCAGTTCTCCGCGCGCGCTGGCCGGGCCGCCGCCGCATTGACGGTGCCATCCCGCATCAACGCATTCGCATCCTCGATCCATTTCTGGAAGCGATCCGCGGCGTGCGCCTTCTGCTCCGGCGTGGTCAGGTTGGCAATGGTGGTGGTAAGTGCCAGCCCAGCCTCGTTATTGGCGTCATAACGGGCATTGCGTTCCCGGGTAGGCGGGTTCTGCCAGTGATCGCCAAAGCGCTTTAGCATCTCCACGACCTGGGCCTTGGGCGGATGCTCGGCCTGCACCTGGCGCACCAGCGCCAGCCATTCCTGCTGGCGCTTGACGCGCTCCGCATAGCGCGCCTCGGCGCCTTGCACCACGGGTGCCATGGCGCGGCGGATGGTGGCTTCCTGTTCACTCGAGAAGCGGCCGTAGACCAGCCGCGCGTAGTCCATTATCTTGTCGAACCGGGCTTCCTCGCGGGCGGCCGGGTCGGGGCGCAGGTATTCCTTGCGGTATTTGGCGTTGGCGTCGGCGAACTTCTTCTCCATGCGGGCGATCTGCTCCGGCGTCAGTGTCAGCAACAGGTCGGCCACGTCGGGCATGGAGCGATCGAAGGCGACGCGTGCCAGGCGCTGGGCGTCGTCCTGGATCTTGCCGACCGCGGCTGCGGAGACCGGTTGCTGTACCTCGCTCCTGGCCTGGCGCAGCAGGCCGACGATCTCGGGCAACTGGTCCTTGCGGTGCCAGGCGAAGAAGCGGGCGATGGCGTCGCGGGTGAGGGGTTCCTGGCTGGCGGAGACATCGACGTAGTTGTCGATCCACCAGTAGGCGAGCCGGTCGCCCTGCTGGTAGCCTAGCTTCATGGCATTGCAGGCCGTCAGGGCGACCACGGCTGTGACCAGAAAGAGACGCCGGAGAAGGTCCCCACGCAGGAAGGGAAAGGCGGTCAAACGGCGCAAAACCCCCATGATAGAATCCTTTTCCGCGCGTTTTGGCAGCTGATCGCGCCCGCGATTCCCGGCCGGTGCTGGTTTTGCCGCCGGTTTTGGGGTTCGGGCCAGGATCCTGGCCAACGCTGCTGGCCCCCGGGCTCTCCGAGGGGGTGATTCATACTGTTTGCTGTACACACTCACTTAGGATCCTCCTTGTGAATATCGTCATTCTCGCTGCAGGAATGGGCAAGCGGATGAACTCTGCGCTGCCCAAGGTCCTGCATCCCCTCGCTGGCCGGCCGCTGCTTGCTCATGTGATTGAAACGGCACGCAAATTGTTGCCGACCCGGCTCGTGGTGGTGGTTGGGCATGGCGCCGACCGCGTGCGCGAGGCGGTTGGCGCGCCAGACGTCGCTTTTGCCCTGCAAGCCGAGCAGCTCGGCACCGGCCATGCCGTGGCGCAGGCGCTGCCGCTGCTCGACGACAGCCAGCCGACCCTGGTGCTGTACGGCGATGTACCGCTGACCGAAGCCGCCACGCTGCAGCGCCTGGTGGCCGCGGCCGGCAGCGAGCGCTTCGGCATCCTGACGGTCGCGATGGATGACCCCACAGGCTATGGCCGCATCGTGCGCGACGCGGGCAAGATCGTGCGCATCGTCGAACAAAAGGATGCCAGCGAGCCGCAGCGCGCCATCCGTGAAATCAATACCGGCATCATCCTGGCGCCCACCGGCCCGCTGCGCCGCTGGCTGTCCACCCTGCGCAACGACAACGCCCAGGGTGAGTATTACCTGACCGACGCTGTCGAGCGCGCGGTGGCGGATGGCATGGAAGTGGTTTCCGCACAGCCCGATGCGCTGTGGGAAACGCTGGGCGTCAACAGCAAGGTGCAGCTCGCCGAGCTGGAGCGCATTCATCAGCGCAACCTGGCGCAGCGCCTGCTGGAAGCCGGCGTGACGCTGCTGGATCCGGCGCGCATCGATATCCGCGGCGAGCTCACCTGCGGGCGCGACGTCACCATCGACGTGAACTGCGTGTTCGAAGGCCGCGTGCACCTCGAAGACGGCGCGCATATCGGCGCCAACTGCGTGCTGCGCAACAGCACCGTAGGCGCTGGCGCGCGAGTGCAGCCGTTCTGTCATTTCGAGGATGCCAGCGTTGGCGCGGCCGGCCGCATCGGCCCGTACGCGCGCCTGCGCCCGGGCACGGTGCTGGGCGAGGACGTGCATATCGGCAACTTTGTCGAGGTCAAGAACAGCCAGATCGCCGCGCACAGCAAGGCCAACCACCTTGCCTACGTGGGCGACGCCACGGTCGGCTCGCGCGTCAACATCGGCGCGGGCACCATCACCTGCAACTATGATGGCGCGAACAAGTACCGCACCGTCATCGAGGACGATGTCTTTATCGGTTCCGATACGCAGCTGGTCGCGCCGGTGACCGTGCGCCGCGGCGCCACCATTGGCGCCGGCACCACGCTGACCAAGGAGGCGGCGGCCGACAAGCTGACGCTGTCGCGCTCCAAGCAGATGACGCTCGACGCGTGGCAGCGTCCGGTCAAGCAAGCCAAGAAATAAACCCCGCCACCGTGCGGCCGGGATACGGCCGCACGGCAATGGCAACTCGCGGGAGACGGCATCGCCGTCCTCGCGCCATTCATCCGGTGCGGCCGTGTCCGCGCCCTGTGGGAGAAGAATATGTGCGGCATCGTCGGCGGGGTTTCCTCGCGCAATATCGTTCCTGTCCTGATCGAAGGACTGCGTCGCCTCGAGTACCGTGGCTATGATTCGTGTGGCGTGGCGGTGGTGCGCGACGGCGCGCTCGAGCGCGCCCGCACGGTCTCGCGCGTGGCTGACCTGGACGAGCAGACCCGCGCGTCCGGCCTGTCCGGCATGACCGGCGTGGCGCATACGCGCTGGGCCACGCACGGCAAGCCTGACACCATCAACGCCCACCCGCATTTCTCGGGCGAGTCCATCGCGCTGGTGCACAACGGCATCATCGAGAACTATGAGCCGCTGCGCGAAGAGCTGCGCGCCGCCGGCTACGGCTTCGAGTCGCAGACCGACACTGAAGTGGTGGCCCACCTGATCCACCAGGTCTACACCTACCCGAGCAGCGCCACGCGCGGCGACCTGTTCGCCTCGGTGCGCGCGGTGACCAAGCGCCTGCGCGGCGCCTACGCCATCGCCGTGTTCTCCAAGGACCATCCGGAACGCGTGGTCGGCGCCCGCGCCGGCTCGCCGCTGGTGGTGGCGCTGGGCGACAACGAATCCTTCCTGGCCTCCGACGCGCTGGCCGTGTCGGGTACCGCCAACCGCATCATCTACCTGGAAGAAGGCGACGTGGTGGAGCTCACCCGCGAAGGCGCGACCATCCGCGACGCGCACGACCACCTGGTCGAGCGCGAAGTGCGCGTGGTTGAGACGCACGCCGCGGCGGTGGAGCTGGGCCCGTACCGCCACTTCATGCAGAAGGAAATCTTCGAGCAGCCGCGCGCGCTCGGCGATACGCTGGAAGGCATCGAGGCCATCACGCCGGAACTGTTCGGCGAGACGGCCCAGAGCGTGTTCAGCGAGATCGACAGCGTGCTGATCCTGGCTTGCGGCACCAGCTATTACTCGGGCTGCACCGCCAAGTACTGGCTCGAATCGGTTGCCAAGATCCCGACCCAGGTCGAGGTGGCGAGCGAGTACCGCTACCGCGAGACTGTGCCCAATCCGCGCGCGCTGGTGGTGGTGATCTCGCAGTCCGGCGAGACCGCCGATACCATGGCCGCCCTGCGCCACGCCAAGTCGCTGGGCCACACGCATACCCTGGCGGTGTGCAATGTATCCACCAGCGCCATGGTGCGCGAGACCGAACTGCGCTTCCTGACCCGCGCCGGCACCGAGATCGGCGTGGCGTCGACCAAGGCCTTCACCACCCAGCTCGCCGCGCTGTACATGCTGACCCTGGCGCTGGCCAAGGTACGCGGCAGGCTCACGGCCGAGGCGGAAGCCGCCGCGCTGACCAACCTGCGCCACCTGCCTGTGGCCCTGCACGGCGTGCTGGCGCTGGAGCCGCAGATCATCTCCTGGTCCGAGGACTTTGCCCGCCGCGAAAACGCGCTGTTCCTGGGCCGCGGCCTGCATTACCCCATTGCCCTGGAAGGCGCGCTCAAGCTCAAGGAAATCTCGTATATCCACGCCGAAGCCTATCCGGCCGGCGAGCTCAAGCACGGCCCGCTGGCACTGGTGACCGAGGCCATGCCCGTGGTCACGGTGGCGCCCAACGACGCGCTGCTGGAAAAGCTGAAATCCAACATCCAGGAAGTGCGCGCCCGCGGCGGCCGGCTGTATGTGTTCGCCGACAGCGACACGCACATCCAGTCCACCGAGGGCATCCAGGTGATCCGACTGCCCGAGCACTACGGCGACCTGTCGCCGATCCTGCACGTAGTGCCGCTGCAATTGCTGGCGTACCACACCGCCTGTGCGCGCGGCACCGACGTGGACAAGCCGCGTAACCTGGCCAAGTCGGTCACGGTGGAGTAACGCAAGCGATAGCGATAGCTGCTGCTGCAAGCCGCGCCGCACGGCATGGCCAGGAACGCCTGGCCGGCCGGGCGGCTTGGCCGGCATGGGTAAGCGCGTATTCATGCCAGTTGCCGGTGGAGGGCGCGCGGCCAGATGGCCGGCTTTGCGCCGATACTGGTTTCAGGATGGTCTTTCGGCTCGCCGCACGCTATCGGTGAGTTGCCTACTTTGGTATCGGCCAACGCCGCCGGGGCGCGCCATGCGCTCGTTCACCTCGCTCGCCTCGTTCGCCTCTTTCGTTTGGTGGACTTGAATAGTCCCCGTCAATGGCCAAACATCTCGCACGGCTGTGTTCTCGGCGATTGACGTGCCCGACACAAGGCCTCCTGCAGATCCAGACAAGCAGGAAGACGATAAAACCTAAAACACCAATGCGAATATGCGGGCCAGGTGCTCTAGGCGTCCCGCCGCACGCCTTGCCTCGGGAATGACCGAAGATTGGCTTGCCGGGCGGCTCCTACGCCGCCCAGGATTTTGGGGATAACAATGCCTGTGGCCAGCGCCGCGCCTACCTGTGCTCGGCAGACCGGAGGAAGCTCGCCGAGATCTCCCGCGTGAGCAGGCTGATGGCTTCCATCTCCCCATCGGACAGCCCGCCCGTGCAGGCGGTTGGGCCCCAGTCTCCGCAGATCACGGCGACGCAGCGATTCCTGATCATCACGGGCGCCAGCAGGATGGAGCGGGCATCGGGCATCTGTTCCCGATACCAGCGGGGCACGCGGTGCGCCACCTCTTTGTCAAAGGAGTCTTCGAACAGCAGCGGCTTGTTGCCGATGGTGGCGAAGTGAAAGATATCGGGGACGAATCCTTCCTCGAACGATAGCGCTTCCATCTTCTCGCGCATGCCCTCGCCAAATCCAACCCGTGCGCCGAAGCGCTTGGCCATGGGGTTGAGCAGCATGAGGAAGCAATGCGAGAAATTCAGCGCCTGCATGGTCGATTCGAGCACCAGCGGCGCCAGCTCGGAGACCGGCAGCTCGCTGCCCTCGCGTTGTACCTCCAGCAGGCTTTGCTGAAGGCGCTCGAGGGCATCCTTTGGCTTGCCGGCATTCAGCGCAGGGCTCGCCTGTGCTGTCTCCGGCAACTCGGCATTGGTCATGGAGACGTTCAATGCCTGCGCCTGCCTGACCGCGCATTCGACCGCGGAAGATTGCAACCCCAATGCCTGGGCGTGATCCAGCAGCAGGGACTGCACGACGTCCGCGGGCGCGTCCCTTGCGAGCAGCGCCGCGGCACGCGAGGACACGTCGGCAATGGCACCGAGCCAGTCGGCATGGGATTCCAGGACTGCTTTGGCGTCAAGGCGCTGGCAGCGCATCGAGGTTGCGATCAGGCTGGGCAGCCGCCATTTGGCGGCAGCCGCTGCCGCAATGTCTTCGAGGGTGACGCCCAGCACCTGCTGGCACGCTTGGCCTTCCCGCGCGGGGTCGCCCTCGCACAGGGCCTGGATCCGTTCCCACTCCTCGGCAAAGTAGAAGACCAGAAGCAGGCGGCTCATGTGGTGCATCAACGTGCAAACCACGGCTTCTTCCGCCTGCCTGATGCCTTGCGCGTTGCTCAGCGCGCGCGTGAGCTCGCCGGCGACCAGGGCCTGCCTCAGCTCGATGGAAGCCTGCGGGCGATTGATGGCCACGCCGGAAAAATAGTCCAGCAACTGGACCCCGAGCGTGAGGTGGCTGATCGCTTCTACCCCCAGGACCAGGATGGCGCGCGACACCGTCGTGACTTCCCCCCCGAACGAGCGATACATGGCGGAGTTGGCCAGGCGTATGACCTTCTGCGACAAGCTGAAATCGGAGAGCACGCCCGCGGCCATCTCACCGACGCTGGTGTCGCTGTTCAGCGTCTTGAAGATGTTGTCGATGCAGAACTGCAGCGTGGGGAAATCCCCTTGCTGCGCCATGCGGTTCCATAGTGTCTCGAAGAACGTCTTGTTTGACATGGCGGCGTCTATTTCGAGAACACTTGGGCGCTGCCAAGCTGCAGCATGCCGGCTTGCGCCTGGTCCACGAACTGGGCCGGGCTCATCGCCTTCGCATAGCGCCAGCCCTGCACCAGCTCACAGCCTTGCTCGGCCAGCAACTGGCTTTGCTCGTCGGACTCCACGCCTTCCGCGATGGCCACCAGCCCGAGCTCCCGCGCGAGCGACAGCACGGCAAACACAATGGTCCGCGCATGCGGGGAGTCCATCATGTCGGCCACAAAGCTCTGGTCGATCTTCAGTGCCGAGAGCGGGAAGCGGCGCAGGTAGGACAGGCTGGAGTACCCCGTGCCGAAGTCGTCGACCGCGAACCGCACGCCCAATGCGCGCAACTCCGTCAGCAAGTCTTGCGCCGCTTCGGGGTCGGTCATCAACGCGCCTTCCGTAATTTCCAGGACCAGCCGGTGCGAGCTGATGTCGGCATCCTTGATGGCCCGCCTGACGCTGTCCGCGAAGCCGGGGTGCCTGAACTGCACCGGCGAGACATTGACGGATATGTATCCCACGTCCAGGCCTAGCGCATCCCAGCTTGCCAGTTGCGCGCAAGCGCAACGTAGCGCCCACGCCCCAAGATGGTTGATGAGGCCGTTATGTTCGGCAACCGGGATAAACACACCCGGCGGGACACACCCCGTCGGGTGTTGCCACCGCATCAGCGCCTCGACCGCGCAGACCTTGCCGGAGCCGGGCCACACGATCGGCTGGTAGTGAAGCAGGAACTCGCCGTTCTGGACGGCCTCGAACATGTTCTGTTCGATCCGGAACTGCTCGTCCAGCCGATGCTCCAGCTCCGGCGTGTAGACGCAGTATCGATTCTTGCCCTGCGCCTTGGCGTCATACATGGCCAGATCCGCCCGCTTGAGCAGTTGCGACTCGGGCTGATGGGCCAGCGTGCCAAAGGTGAGGCCCAGGCTGGTGGTGACGCGGATCTGGCAACCGGCCAGGTGAAAAGGCTGCCTGCAGACATGGATCACCTTCTCCACGATGCCGATGGCGGCCGCTTCCGATGCGATCCCGTCCAGCAGCAGCACGAACTCATCGCCGCCCAGCCGAGCGACCATGTCCGTCGGGCGCACGGCGCCAAGCAGCCGCACGCTGACTTGCTTGAGCAAGGCGTCGCCAAATTCATGGCCGAGCGAGTCATTCACCTTCTTGAACCCGTCGAGGTCCATCAAGGCAAGCGCAAATGGCGCCTTTCCCGTGCCATCTTCGGCAAAGTACCCGGCAATGCGTTCGCGCACCATGGCGCGGTTGCCGACGCCGGTGAGCGGATCGCGAAACGACGCCTCGATGAGCCGCTCTTCGTTGTCGACCCAGTCGGTCACGTCGTAGCCAAACAGCAGCAAACTCGGGTTGCCATCCTCGTCGGCATAGCGGCACACGCGCAGGTCCAGCCAGCGGCTTTCGCCGACGCCGCCGGAGAAGCGGATGCGGCTGGTCTTGCAGGGCGCGTCTTGCTCGCAGGCACGCAGCAGCTCGGCGAGCCGCTCACGCTGCTCGAACGAGACGACGTCCAGGATCGAGGATTTAAGAAGGTATTCCCGGGGATAGGCAAGCAGCTGCGCCGAGGCTTCGGTTGCCAGGATGATGTTGCCCGCGTCATCGATCTGCAGGGCAAGCCCGCCCGAAGCCTCGAGCAATGCCCAGGCAGCCCGCGCCGATACCCCGGCGGATAGGAGCGGGTTCCGGTCGGAGGATGGCCATTCAGGGGGCTCGTCCGCTAGAACTGCGTCATACGTAAACGACGTCATGGAACTCTGGTTGAAACTCGGGCCGAATTGAGCGTCTGGTGATCGAACGCCGCCAGCACTGCCGTGCCTGGCTGTCTTGCGCATTAAAGTGATTTTGGATACATGTTACCCATGCTGCGCATGCCAGTTTAACGCTTTACCACGACGTTCGATCACCCGAATGCGTTACCTGGCAAGAGATTGTGGCGCCGTTGCACAGGAGGCCCCCCGATACATCGATGGCCCAAGCCTGGCTGACACGGATTTGCCGGATACTTCCCGCCCCGCGAACGTTCGCGCACTGGTGCCTTAGAATGCAGCACAAACCAGATCGGAGACCGTGCATGCTGTGGAAATCGACCCCCTCCCTGAAAGACCTCCAGGACCGCCACAAGGACACCGCCGTCGAGCAACTCGGCATCGAGTTCACCGAGATCGGCGCGGCTTCGCTCAGTGCACGCATGCCGGTGGACCGCCGCACCGTGCAGCCGTATGGCATCCTGCACGGCGGGGCTTCGGTGGTGCTGGCGGAGACGCTGGGCAGTTGCGCCGCCAGCCTGTGCCTGGATAGCGAGACGCAATATTGTGTCGGGCTCGACATCAATGCCAACCATGTGCGCGCGGCGCGCACCGGCTTTGTGACCGGCACCGCCACGCCGGTGCATATCGGCCGCACCACCCATGTGTGGGCCATCGAGATCCGCAACGACGAAGGCAAGATGGTGTGCGTCTCCCGGATCACCATGTCCATTCTTTCGCGCTGAGCGCCACGGCCCCAAGGCCGGCGTGGCGCGATGTCCCGGTCTTCAGCAAGCGTGCTCCCGGCCGCCGCTTCGCGCTCCGTGCAGAGTTTTTCATTTCCGGCTACACTGCGCCCCGCACTGTAAGCGGACGCCAAAACGCGGCGTCCCGGCAGCGGCGGGGTGGCAGAGTGGTTATGCGACGGTCTGCAAAGCCGTACACGGCGGTTCAATTCCGTTCCCCCGCCTCCAGGTTTCCAGTCATGCGGGTGTTCCGCCCGCACTCTCCTGTCAGTCCCTCCTGCCTCCGGCCATCGGCGCCTGGCAAGGCCTTGCACACTTGTTCCACACAAGCAGCGGACAAGGCGTCATTTATGCCGTTTTCCCCGCTGGAACAAGTCGCCCGAATCATGTAGTGTGAAGTCAACGCAGTCCATCCATGACAACCTCCGCCATCGTGCGTGGCGGGGAGATAATTGCAATGACAAGAGATCTGCGTATCCGCGCCGCACAACCGGCCGATTGGCCGGCAATCGCGGAAGTTCTTGAAGCCTGTGGCCTCGCCAGCGACGATCTCGATCCCTCGCTGGCGTTGTTCCATATTGCCGTGCTCGACGGCGGGATTGTCGGTTGCGCCGGCGCCGAAGGCTATGGCGACACCGTAGTCGTGCGCTCGGTCGCGGTGTTGCCGCCCTATCGCGATCGCGGCATCGCCTCCCATATGGTTTCCGCCGTGCTGATGCGCGCCCGTGCCAGCGGCTGCACCCGCGCCGTGCTGCTGAGCGCCAGTTGCCCCAGCTACTTTGCCCGCTACGGGTTCTCGTTGATCTCGGCCGATCGCCTGCCGCCGGAAGTGCGCGCGTCGCGCGAATTCCGGCAGCAAGAGGGCGCGCTGCCGCTATGCATGTGTTGCGAGCTGAAATGATCCACCTGACGTGCCGATGACCCCGACGAACCCGACGAATCCACTGAACCCGACCCGGCCGGCGAGCGCGGTCCCCTTCGATTACCTGGTCTATATCGGCCGTTTCGAGCCCATGCACAACGGGCACTTCGCCATGCTGCGCCAGGCGCTGGCGCAGGCCCGCAAGGTGATCGTGGTGCTGGGTTCCGCGGGTGGCGCCCGCACCGTGAAGAACCCGTTTACCGCGGATGAGCGCCGCCAGATGATCGAGGGCGCGGTGGCGGCCTGGGACGCCGCGCGCGTTGCCGACCTGCGTTTTGTGGTGGTGCGCGACTACTACGAAAGCGCGCGCTGGACAGCGGCAGTGCGCGCCGTGGCGGGCGCGGTGATCGATGCACCCGCGCACGGCACGCCGCGCGTTGGCCTGTTCGGGCACTTCAAGGATGCGTCCTCGGGTTACCTCAATGACTTCCCCGGCTGGGAGCTGGTGCCGCAGCCAAGCTTCGGGCAGCTCAATGCTGCCGACGTGCGCCGCCAATGGTTCGAGCAGCAGGGGGGCCTGCAAGGGCTGGAGAGCGTGCTGCCGCAGCCGGTGGCCGCGTTCCTGCGCGAGTTCGCCGGGCGCGAAGCGTTCGCGACCTTGCTGGCCGAGTACCGCTTCCTGCAGGACCACGGCCGCCGCTGGGCGGCTGCGCCGTATCCGCCGGTCTTCGTGACCGTGGATGCGGTGGTGCGCTGCTGCGGCCAGGTGCTGCTGATCCGCCGTGGCGGACAGCCAGGCCGCGGCGCCTGGGCGCTGCCCGGCGGCTTCCTGGACCAGCACGAGCGCGTGGCCGATGCGGTGCTGCGCGAGCTCGACGAGGAAACACGCTTCGGCCTGCCCAAGGCGGCGTTGCAGCAGTCCTTGCGCGACCAGGCGCTGTTCGACCATCCCGAGCGCAGCCAGCGCGGGCGCACGCTGACCCACGCTTTCTTCTTCGACCTGCCGCTCGATGCGCTCCCGGCGGTGGCCGCCGCCGATGACGCGGCCGCGGTGCGCTGGGTGCCGCAGCAGGAGTTGCTGGCGCTGGAAGGGCAGATGTTCGAGGATCACCTGCTGATCCTCGATCGCTTCCTGCATCTGTTCGACGGCGAGGCGCAGCCGGCGGGCTGAGCCGACCCGCCGCCGGGATCAGTGTCCGCTACCACGGCGGTAGATGAGATGTGAACTGGTTGGTCATGCGATAGCGGTGAACGATGCGGCGGCGCCAACCGAGCTGACGCCGCGCGAGCACATCTACGAGAAACTCGGCGTGGAGACCCGCACGGCCGCCGTGGCGGCCGCGCAGCGCGCTCTGGCCTAGGCCAGCCTTTGGCCAGCAGCGCTGGTGTTGCTAATGCGCTTCATCCAGGCTGGCTGTATGGGTGGTTGGCAAACATGTCGACACAAGCCTCTGCTATCTTAGGCGCCCCGCCTGTCGCTGGCCTCCACTTCCATATTGGCTCCCATGCAAGCTTCGACTACCACGCCGGACACCGCAGCTCCGGCCGCCATCAGCCTGCGCCAGGCTTTCTGGTACTGGCTCAAGCTGGGCTTCATCAGTTTTGGGGGGCCGGCGGGGCAGATCGCCATCATGCACGAGGACCTGGTCGAGCGGCGCCGCTGGATCTCCGAGAGCCGTTTCCTGCATGCGCTCAATTACTGCATGGTGCTGCCCGGCCCGGAGGCGCAGCAGCTGGCGACATATATCGGCTGGCTGATGCACCGCACCTGGGGCGGGGTGATCGCGGGCGGGCTGTTCGTGCTGCCGTCGTTGCTGATCCTGATGCTGCTGTCGTGGATCTACATGCGCTTTGGCGAGGTGCCGGCGGTGGCGGGAGTGCTGTACGGCATCAAGCCGGCGGTGACGGCCATCGTGATGTCGGCGGCGTGGCGCATCGGCTCGCGGGCGCTGAAGAACAGCTGGTTGTGGGCGATCGCGGCGGCTTCGTTCGTCGCCATCTTCGCGCTGGAACTACCGTTTCCGGTCATCGTGCTGGTCGCGGCCTTGATCGGCTACGCGGGCGGCCGGTTTGCGCCCGCGCGCTTTGCCAGCGGGGGCGGGCACGGCGCGGGCAAGGCCGGCTTTGGCCCCGCGCTGCTGGACGATCATACGCCCACGCCGCCGCATGCGCTCTTCACGTGGAAGCGCTTCGCGCTGGTGCTGGCGGTGTTCCTGGCGATCTGGGCGCTGGCGCTGGGCGCGCTGGCCTGGCGCTACGGCTGGCAGGGCACGCTCACGCAAATGGGCTGGTTCTTCACCAAGGCCGCGCTGATGACCTTTGGCGGCGCCTATGCGGTGCTGCCCTACGTCAACCAGGGCGCTGTTCAACACTACCACTGGCTTACCGCGCCGCAGATGATCGACGGCCTGGCGCTGGGCGAAACCACGCCCGGCCCGCTCATCATGGTGGTGGCCTTCGTCGGCTTTGTCGGCGGCTGGACGCAGGCTGTGTTCGGTGCCGATGCGGTGGTGGTGTCGGCCGCGGTGGCGGCGACGGTGGTGACGTTCTTCACCTTCCTGCCGTCGTTCCTGTTCATCCTGCTGGGCGGGCCGTTCGTGGAAAGCACGCACGGCAACCTGAAGTTCACCGCGCCGCTGACCGCCATCACCGCGGCGGTGGTTGGCGTGATCGTCAACCTGGCGGTGTTCTTTGCCTATCACGTGCTGTGGCCCGCCGGGCTGCAAGGGCGCTTCGAGTGGCCCTGCGCGCTGATCGGACTGGCCGCGGCGGTGGCGTTGTTCCGTTTCAAGGCCGGCGTGATCCCGGTGATCCTCGCTTGCGGCGCCGCCGGGCTGGCGCTGGTGTTCGTGCGCGGCATGGGCTGAGCGGCTACCAGCCACTATAGGGCGCGCCCGCCACGCGGTGGGCCGCGAAGTGCTCCGCCAGGAAGTCCACGAACGCGCGCACCTTGGCCGTGAGGTGGTCACGCGTGAGGAATACCGCGTACACATCGGCCGGCGGCGTCTCCCAGTCGGGCAGCACCTGGCGCAGCCGCCCGGACCTGAGCATCGGCGCCACCTCCCATTCGGAACGCATCAATATGCCGTGGCCTTGCAAGGCCCAGCCGAGCGCCACTTCGCCATCGTTGGTGCTGGCCGGGCCGCGCACCTTCACGGTTTCCTGCCGGCTCGCCGAGCGCAGATGCCAGGTGCCGTAGGTAGCGTCGCTTTCCCGGATCACGATGCAGCGATGCTGCTGCAGCTCGCGCGGCGAGGCCGGCTCGCCGTGGCTGGCCAGGTAGCGCGGTGCGGCGCATAGCAGGCGGCGGTTGTGCGCGAGGGGACGGGCGGTGAGGCGCGCATCGGGCAGGTCGCCCACGCGGATGCCGATGTCGAAGCCCGCTTCGGCCAGGTTGAACGGGCGGTCGGTGAGTTCAAGCTGCACCTCCACCTCGGGGCAGGCCAGCAGGAAGGCGCCCACCGCCGGCGCCACGTGGCGCCGGCCGAAGCCCAGCGTGGCGTTGACCCGCAGCAGCCCGCGCGGCGCCACCCGGCTGCCGCCCAGCCCTTGCTCCAGTTCCTCCAGCTCGGCCAGGATGCGTGCGCCCTGGGCCAAGTAGGCCTCACCCTCCTGCGTGACGCTCAGGCGGCGCGTGGTGCGGTTGAGCAGGCGCACGCCCAGGCGCGTCTCCAG
Source organism: Cupriavidus sp. CuC1 (assembly GCF_044627735.1). Lineage (NCBI taxonomy): Bacteria > Pseudomonadati > Pseudomonadota > Betaproteobacteria > Burkholderiales > Burkholderiaceae > Cupriavidus > Cupriavidus sp. CuC1. The sequence continues at coordinate 43,946 of NZ_JBIUHC010000002.1, forward strand.
CGCCGCCAGCCGCTTGCTGGCGGCCGACGGCGTGATGCCGAACTGCTGGGCCGCGCCGGCCAGGCTGCCGCGCTTGACCAGGGTAACGAAGAAGGCGAGGTCGGAGAAATTGTCCACGGTGCAACGTTGCGTCTGGTGTCCAGATTAGTGAATTAGAAGACTGAATGAAAGTCTGTGGATGAAATTATAGCGGTGGGTTCAATGGTTAAACTGGCATCTCAATAAGTGCGGCGGCATTGGGGCGTTCCCCGTCAGCCAGCCTGCCACCCAGGAGACCCCATATGACCCGCTTTGCCGCCATCGCCCGCCGGATCTGCCGGATCCGCCGGCTACCGCTAGCCTTGGGCGCTGTCGCCCTGTCGGTTGCCCTCGCGCCGGCCGCCGCCTCGGCCGAGACGTTTCCCGCGCGCCCGATCCGCCTGATCGTGCCGTTTGCCCCCGGCGGCAGCGTTGACATCGCCGCGCGGCTGATCACCGAAGCGTGGGGCCGGCAGCTCGGCCAGCCCGTGGTGGCGGACAACCGCGCGGGCGCCTCGGGCAATATCGGCATGGACCAGACCGCCAAGGCCAAGCCCGATGGCTATACGCTGGCCATCAACAACGTGGCGCTGGCGGTGAATCCTTCGCTATTCGCCAAGCTGCCGTTCGACACCGAGCGCGACCTGATGTCGGTCGGCACCATGGGCACCTCGCAGCATGTGCTGGTGGTGACCAACAGCCTGCCGGCCAAGGATGTGAAGGCGCTGATCGCGCTGGCCAAGAGCCGCCCCGGGCAACTGAGCTTTGGCTCGGCGGGCACCGGCAGCACCTTCCATATGGCGGCGGAGCTGTTCAAGTCGGAGTCCGGCATCGCCATCCTGCACGTGCCGTACAAGGGCGGCGGCCCGGCCATGGTCGACACCATCGCCGGCCAGGTGCAGCTCAGCTTCCCGGTGCTGTCGGCCGCGCTGCCGCAGGTGCAAGCCGGCAAGCTGCGCGCGCTGGCGGTGACCGGGCCCAAGCGCTCGCCGCTGCTGCCCGATGTGCCCACCATCGCCGAGGCGGGCCTGCCCAACTACGCCTTCGAGACCTGGTTCATCGTCAGCGCGCCGGCCGGCACGCCCAAGGACGTGATCGCCAGGCTCAACCAGACGCTGAACCAGGCGCTGGCCGCACCGGAGATCAAGGCGCGCCTGCTCAAGGAAGGCTTCGAGCCGCTCACCATGAACCCGTCCCAGGCCGACGCCATGCTGCACAAGGAAATCAAGCGCTGGGCCGCGCAGATCAAGCAGGCCGGCATCACGCCGGAGTAAGCGCAGTTCCTTCTACCGCGCTTTCTTTTAACCCACATCAAGCAGGCTGTCCCATGTCAGGCCTTACCTTCTATCGCAAGCTGGTGGATTCGCACACCGTGGCCGCGCTCGACGCCGACCACGTGCTGCTCTACGCGGATCTGCACCTGATGAACGAATACACCAGCCCGCAGGCTTTCGCCGGGCTGGCCGCGCAGGGCCGGGGCGTGCCGTCGCCGGGCCAGCAGGTGGCGGTGGTGGACCACATCATTCCCACCCATGCCGAAAGCCCGCGCCGCATCCAGGATCCCGCCTCGGCGCTGCAGGCGCGCAACCTCAAGCGCAATTGCGACCAGCACGGCATCCCGCTGTTCGATACCGATGACGCGCTGCAGGGCATCGAGCACGTGATCGCGCCCGAGCACGGCATGATCCGCCCGGGCATGGTAGTGCTGTGCGGCGACAGCCATACCACCACCTACGGCGCGCTGGGCGCGCTTGGCTTTGGCATCGGCACGTCGGAGGTGGAGCACGTGCTGGCCACGCAGACGCTGGTGTACCGCGTGGCGATGGACATGCGCATCCGCGTGGACGGCATGCTGCCGCGCGGCGCCACCGCGAAGGACCTGATCCTGCATATCATCAGCCGCATCAGCGCGCAGGGCGCGCGTGGCTATGTGGTGGAGTTCACCGGCAGCGCCATCGCCGCGCTGTCCATCGAGGCACGCATGACCTTGTGCAACATGACGGTGGAAGCCGGCGCGCGCGGCGCGCTGATCGCGCCGGATGCGGCGGCCATCGACTACGTGCTGGCCCGCGCCGCCGATATCGATGCAACGCTGCGCGAGCGCGCGCTGGCCTGCTGGCGCGCGCTTCACTCCGATGCGGATGCAAAGTTCGACTGCGAGCTGGTATTCGACGCCAGCCATGTGGCGCCGTACGTGAGTTGGGGCACCAGCCCCGATCAAGCGATCCCCATCGATGCGCGCGTGCCGCTGGCGGAGGATGCCGTCGACGACACGGCGCGCAGCGCTGCCGCCAAGGCGCTGGACTACATCGGCCTGCAGGCAGGCGCCACGCTCGAAGGCTTGACGGTGCAGCGCGTGTTCATCGGTTCGTGCACCAATGGCCGCATCGAAGACCTGCGCGCGGTGGCCGCCATCGTGCGCGGGCGCAAGGTGGCCGAAGGCGTGCGCGCGATGGTGGTGCCGGGCTCCGGCGCGGTGCGCCAGCAGGCGGAGGAAGAAGGCATTGCGCAGGTGCTGCTGGATGCCGGCTTCGAATGGCGCAAGCCGGGCTGCTCGATGTGCCTGGCCATGAACGACGACGTACTCGCGCCGGGCGAGCGCTGCGCCTCCACCACCAACCGCAATTTCGAGGGACGCCAGGGGCGCGCCGGGCGCACCCACCTGATGAGTCCCGCCATGGCCGCCGCCGCGGCGCTGACCGGCTGCATCACCGATGTACGCCGCCTGGAGCAGACCGATGCCTGATGCAATGCCTGGTGCAATACCTAATTCAATACCTGATCACGATTCTGACCTGATCACTGCGCTCGGCGCGCCCCTGCCCATCGGTAACCTCGACACCGACCAGATCATGCCCAAGCAGTTCCTGCGCATCATCGACAAGGCGGGGCTAGACCGTGGCCTGCTCTACGATATGCGCTTCGACGCGCAAGGCGCGCCGCGCCTGGAGTTCGTGCTCAACCAGCCGCGGTACCAGGGTGCGGGCGTGCTGGTGGCCGGCCCGAACTTTGGCTGCGGCTCGAGCCGCGAGCACGCTGTATGGGGCTTGCAGCAATTCGGCATCCGCGCGGTGATCGCGCCGAGCTTTGGCGAGATCTTCTACTCCAATGCCATGAACAACCGCCTGCTCCTGGTGATGCTGCCGCAGGCGCAAGTGGATGCGCTGATGGCCGTAGTGTCGCGCGACGTGCCTGCGCAGATCGACATCGACCTCGCGGCGATGACGGTGAGCGCTGGCCCCCTGCGCTTTGCCTTCACGCTGGCCGAGCGCCACCGCACCATGTTCCGGCAAGGGCTGGACATGATTGGTGCAACGCTGGCACAGTCGTCGCAGATCGCCGGGTTCGCGCGGCGTCATCATCATGCGCAGCCCTGGCTGCAGGACGTTGCCGCCAAGACCATGGCGCGACTGTCCGCCTGAAGGAGGACGGATTGTGTTCGAAGGTTTCACCCCGCACCGCATTCCATGCGGCGATGTCGAGATCAACGCCATCGTCGGCGGCCAGGGCCCTGCGCTGCTGCTGCTCCATGGCCATCCGCAGACGCATGTGATCTGGCATAAGGTCGCCGCCACGCTGGCGCGGCATTTCACGGTGGTCGCCACCGACCTGCGCGGCTACGGCGACAGTGGCAAGCCCGCCGGCCTGCCGGACCACGCCAACTACAGCAAGCGCAGCATGGCGCAGGACCAGGTCACGGCGATGCGCGCGCTGGGCTTCGCGCGCTTCCTGGTGATGGCGCACGACCGCGGCGGGCGCGTGGCGCACCGCATGGCGCTGGATCATCCGGATGCCGTGCGCCGGCTGGTCACGCTCGATATCGCGCCCACGCTGGCGATGTACGAGCAGACCAACCTGCAGTTCGCGCTGGCCTACTACCACTGGTTCTTCCTGATCCGGCCCGCGCCGTTTCCCGAGACGCTGATCGAGGCCGATCCGGCGCTCTACCTGCGCAGCACCATGGGCAGCCGCAGCGCCGGCCTGGCGCCGTTCACCGAGGCGGCCATGGGGGAATACCTGCGCTGCCTCAGCCTGCCGGGCGCGGCGCACGGGCTGTGCGAGGACTATCGCGCCAGCGCGTCGATCGATCTCGAGCACGACCGCGCCGACCTGGCCGCCGGGCGCAAGGTCGAGTGCGAGATGCTGGCGCTGTGGGGAGAGCAGGGCGCGGTGGGCCGCTGCTTCGCGCCGCTGGAGGAGTGGCGCAAGGTGGCGCGCAACGTGAGCGGCAAGAGCCTGCCGTGCGGGCACTACATTGCCGAGGAAATGCCGGAGCTGCTGCTGGATGAGACGCTGCCCTTCCTGCTGCGCGCAGGTTAAGGACGCAACGGGCGAATGCGCAGCGAGCCGGGCTGGCTTACACTCGCTGTCTTCGCCCCTGTGCCCAACCGAACGCATTCTCCAGCCCATGCCGCCCCGCAAGAATCCCGCCGCTGCCATCGAAACGCTCGACACGCTCGCGCAAGGCCGCGCTGCCAGCGACCAGGCCATCCAGCTGCTCGACGGCGCCGTCAACCACGTGCTGGAACACGGCATCGGCGACTTGTCGCTGCGCCATATCGCCGAAGCGCTCGGCACCAGCCACCGCATGCTGATCTACTACTTCGGCTCGGCCGACCAGTTCTGGGAGGCGGTGCTGCGCCGCATCCGCCATGCCGAGCTGGATGCGCGCGCCAGCCTGGCCGCCAGCGAGCCCGATCCCGCGCGGGCGCTGGAGGTGGCCTGGGCGCGCTACTCGGCGGATAACTACCTGCCCATCATCCAGTTGCTGTTCGAGATCTACGGCCGCGCCATTCGCGATCGAGAACGCTTCCAGGTGTTCCTCGACGACGTGATCGGCAGCTGGACCGGCGCGCTGACCGAGCGCTTTCACAAGCAGCTTGGCTTGAGCTTGAGCGAGGCGAAGCTGCGGGCTCGCGTCGAGGTGGCTACCGTGCGTGGCTTGCTGCTGGACCTCGTCACCACGGGCGACCGCAAGGGCACCACCGCCGCGCTGAAGTACTTCGCGCGCATGCTGAATGCGCCGAAGGCCGCGGGCGCGAAATCCGATCCCGAAGCCTGATCCGTGCGCGGCGCCGGCATCGGCGCCGCGGGCCTGCAAAATTTTTTCCCTCTTCATGTACCACATGGTACAGTAAACCGGACGCACCCGATGCGAGGGTGCCGCTCAGGGGATTGGAGAGGAGATCGAAGTGAAGAGACGCACACTGATATTAAGCGCCGCGCTCGCCGCGGCGGGCATGGCACATGGCGCCGCCGGCTGGGCGCAGGACTGGCCGCAGCGCCCCGTCAGGCTGGTCGTGCCGCAGGCCGGCGGCACGGGCAACGACGTGCTCGCGCGCGCACTGGCCGAAGCGCTGGGCAAGCGCTGGGGCCGCAGCGTTGTCGTGGAAAACAAGCCCGGCGCCAACGGCGTGCTGGCCATCAACTATGTGCTGCAGCAGCCGGCCGATGGCTACACCTTGTTCTTTGCCGGCGTGTCCAACCTGGCCTTCAATCCCTTCCTGTATCCCGCGCTGCCTTATGTGCCGCAGCGCGACCTGACCGGCGTGGCGATGCTGGCCAACTCGCCGTTCGTGCTGGTGGTCGCGCCGGCGATGCATGCCACCAGCTTTGCCGAATTCGTGCGGCTCGCCAAGGCGCGGCCGGGCGGCATCAGCTACGCCTCCGGCGGCATCGGCAACTCCACGCACCTGGCCATGGAGCTGGTGGCCGAGCGCGCCGGCGTCAAGCTGCAGCATGTGCCGTTCAACGGCGCCGGTGGCTCAACAAGCCTGATGTCGGGCGAGACGCCCGTCATGATGAATGTGCTGGCGGGCGTGCAGCCCTATATCGCCGGCAAGAAGCTGGTGGCGCTGGCCGTGACCGGCGAGCGGCGGCTGGCCGCGTTGCCGGATGTGCCCACCTTCAAGGAGCTGGGCTACGACGTGGCGGTGCCAGGCTGGTACGCCATCGTGGCGAAGTCGGGCACGCCGGCGGCGCTGGTGCAAAAGATCAACGCCGACGTCAACGCTGCCATGGACGAGCCGGCATTCAAGGACAAGCTGGCCAACCAGTTCCTTGACGCGATCAAGGGTCCGCCCACTGAGGTGGAGCGCTATATGCAGCGCGACGCGCAGGCGTGGGGCCCCATGATCCGCAAGCTCGGCATTGCCCTCTGACCCCGCACCCACTACCAAGGAGACAAGACATGCCGCAGATCACGACCGCCGTGCGCGACTACCGCCTGGCCATGATGCACGCGCTGATGGACCGCATCCACGTTGACGCGCTGGTGTTCAGCACGCCGGATTTTTTCCAGTTCGCCACCAACTTCCAGCTGGATGTCTGGCCATGGGAGCGCCCCGTATGCGTGTTCGTGCCGCGCAACGGCGAACCCTTCGCGGTGATGAACGAACTGTCCACCAACCACATGCGCCTGTGCACGGAAAGGGAGAAGGTCTGGTTGCGCGACGTGACGTACTACGCCGAGCATCCGCGCGTGTCGCAGCGGCTGGCGCTGGCGCCGCAACTGCCCGAGGTGGTGGCGTCGCTGCTGGCATCGCATGGGCTGGGCGGCTCGCGCATTGCCGTGGATGTTGCCCATCCGATCCTCGCGGCGGCGCAGCGCTACCTGCCGGAACTCACGCTGCGCCCGGCCATGGCCGAGATGCGCGGCATGCGCTGGGTCAAGCATGCGGAAGAACTACAGGTGATGCGCGAGCTTGGGAGCCTGACCGACTGGGTGCAGGACCGCTACCGCGAGAACATTCGCCCGGGGCGGCTGGCGCAGGAGCTGGACCACGCCATGTCAGCGCTGATGGTGGAGGAGGCCGCGCGCCGCTTCCCAGGCGAGGATTTCGACATCCTCAAATGCTGGACGCTGACGGGACCGGCCTCGGCCTCGCCGCATGGCGACGGCGCCGCGTGCGGCGCGCGCATCGCGCCCGGCGATACCATCGTGAACCTGATCCTGCCGCGCCTGAACGGCTACTACGTGGAGAACGAGCGCACGTGGTTCTGCGGCAAACCGGACGAGCGCCAGGCACGCTGCTACCAAGTTGCCGCCGAGGCCACAGACGCGGCGGTGGCGGCCGCGGTGACTGGGCGCCGCGTCTGCGACATGGACGCCGCCGCGCAGGCCGTGATCGAGCGCGCGGGGCTGGGCGAGACCATCTTCCACCGCACCGGCCACGCGGTCGGGCTGATGCTGCACGAGTATCCGGAAGACATGGCCTTCAACACGCGCGCGCTGCTGGGCGGCGAGGTCTACTCGGCGGAGCCGGGGATCTATGTCTACGGGCTGGGCGGCTTCCGGCTCGACGATACGGTCGTGGTGGGCGAGCGCCCCGAGGTCATCGTGAAGACGCCAAAAACGCTGGAGTATGCAACGGTGGCGTGACGCGGGCGACAAGTGGGGGACGACGGGGGGATGACGGGGGGAAGCCGTATGTGGCCGGTGGTCATCGTCGCGGGCATTGGCGCGCTATCCCTTCGGCCAAAGGCAGGTGCCGGCACACCAGTGCGGGGCGTTCGAGGATAAAATGCGGCCGACGCCTGCCACCTGCCGCCATGTCAATCGTGATTCATGCGGTGCTCGGACGCCCCCCTCGACATGGACGACTCTCCCCAGCGCGCGCCACTTTTGCCCTGCCATGCCAATCCCGCGAACATGCCGCCTGCCAAGGCGTTGCCCACGCATCTTGCCGGGATGCTCGATCGCATCTCGGATGGCATCATGTCGCTCGACCGCGAGTGGCGATTCACCTACGTCAACCAGGCCACGGAGCGCTTGCTCAAGCGCAGCCGTACGGAGCTGGATGGGCGCGGCATCTGGGAGTGCTATCCGGACCTGATCGGCTCGGCGTATTACCGGACCTACCGCGAGGCCGCCGCCAGCGGCGTACCGCGCACCTGCACTGCCTACTATCCCCCGCTGGCATGCTGGTTCGAGGTGCGAGCCTTTCCCGATGCGAACGGTCTTACCGTGCTCTTTCGCGACGTTAGCCGCGAACGGCAACAGTCGGCCCAGCTTGAATACCATGCCGATCACGACTACCTGACCGGCCTGCCAAACCGCCGGCGCTGCACACAGGTGCTGGCGCGCGCGGTGGCGCAAGCGGACGAGGACCAGGTGGCCGTGCTGCCGGCCGGCATGGAAGCGCAGGCGCCGCCCGCCGGCGGGGTGGTGGTGCTGTTCGTCGATCTCGACCGCTTCAAGGAAGTCAACGATGCCTTTGGCCATGCCGTGGGCGATATGTTGCTGTGCGAGGTCGCCGAACGCTTTCGCGCGCTGCTGGCCCCCTCGGCTTTTGTTGCGCGCGTCGGTGGGGACGAGTTCGTGTTCATACTGCGCGACGCGCGGCCGGGCCAGGCCGAGCGTTTTGCCGGCACCATCCTGGCCGGCGTGTCGCAGCCGTTCCAGGTGGACGGCCACACGCTGCTGCTGGGTGCCAGCGTAGGGATCGCGCAGTGGCCCGAGGCCGGCGACACCGCCGACACCCTGTTGAACCACGCCGATGCCGCCATGTATGCGGCCAAGGCCGCGGGGCGTTTCCAGTTCCGCGTCTTCCACCTGGACCTTGCCCAAGGCTTGCGCCAGCGGCTGCAGCTGCGCGCCGACCTGCATGCCGCGATGGCCGACGACCAGCTGGTGCTTCACTTCCAGCCGCAGTGGTCGCTGTCGGATGGCAGGCTCACGGGCGCGGAGGCGTTGCTGCGCTGGCAGCACCCCACGCGCGGCCTGCTGCCTCCCGCTGGCTTTCTCGATGTGCTGCTGGAGTCGCCGCTGGAGGCGGCGGTGGGGCTGTGGGTCATGCGCGCCGTGTGCCGCCAGATCGCGGCCTGGCGGCGTGCCGGCCTGCCGGTGCCCAGGATCTCGTTCAACCTGTCGGCGCGGCAGCTGGTCATGCCAGGGCTGGCGGGCTTGCTGGCGGACCTCGCGCGCGAGCACGAGGTGCCATGCGGGCTGCTGGACGTGGAGGTCACCGAGGACACCCTGATGACCGACCTCGACAGTGCCGCCGCGGCGCTCGACGAACTCGGGCGCTGCGGCATCAGCGCCTCGCTGGACGATTTCGGCTCCGGATACTCGAGCCTGGCCTACCTGACGCGCCTGCCGGTTGCGACACTCAAGATAGACAAGTCGTTTGTTGCTGTGCTTGGCAGTGCGCCCGAGGCACTGGCCGTCATTCGCGGGGTCATCGCGCTGGCGCGCTCGCTGGGCATGAGAACCCTGGCGGAAGGCGTGGAGACCCGTGACCAGCAACGCTTGCTGACCGAGGAGGGCTGCGACGCGGCGCAGGGCTACCTGTTCGGCCGGCCAATGCCGGCAGCGGATTTCGCCGTGGTCATGGGCCAAAACGCCGTGGCGCGGGGGGATTGACGCTGCGCGGCAACAGCCCCCGCAGTGCCGCGAGCATCAGCCGTCCCGGAGGTGCATAATCGCTCACCGAAACGTCGAGCCCTAGCCCGATTTCGCCGGTCTCAACATACATTCATGACTGGATGTATAATTCCGTAATTATTCGCTTGTCCCCAAGCGATTATTGCGGAAATTGACCATGACTTACCGATTTATTGCCGGGTGCATGACCGCCTGGCTCGCGATCTGCGTGACCGCGGGCTGGGTAGTGGAACGCCTCTGGTCCTGAGTACGGGTGGTCGGCTTTGCCGCTGGGAGGTGGCAAGGTTTTCGCTAGGACTTGCCATTCTTCGCGGTAATTACCACCCATCATGCACATGACCAACGACAAGAAGAACACCGGCCTTGCCCACCGGTTTGCATTGCGTATCAAGGCGCTTGGCGCCGTTGCTGCCCTCGGCGCATGCGCTGCCGCGCACGCCGATCCTGGGGTGCACGTGGCCATCGGCCGCGATCCCGGCCACAACATCGACAAGTACGAAGTTGGCGTGAACTGGGATTCCGGCTTTGCCTGGGGCAACCCGCAGGGCTGGCTGGCCAAGCTGCAGTGGGAGGCCGAACTGGCCGAATGGAACGCCCGCAGCGGCACCAATCACCAGAACGTGACCGAATTCGGCTTCTCGCCGATCCTGCGCGTGGAGAAGCGCGGCGGCTCGCTGGTGCCTTTCCTGGAAGCTTCGGTTGGTGTGCGCATGATGAGCCACAAGGCCACCTCCGACGAGCACCGCTCCGGCAGCCTGTTCCAGTTCTCCGACATGATCGGCGTGGGCATGGCCTTTGGCCCCAAGACTGCCTACGAAGCCGGCTTCCGCTACCAGCACGTCTCCAACGCCGGTATCAAGCAGCCCAATCCGGGCAGCGGTTTTTACACGGGTTACGTGCGCTATCGCTTCTGATCTTGCAAAAATGGCTGGCCTGGCCTGGCCTGATGCCGTGACGCTCAGGCCAGCTTGACCATGCCTGCGCGCGGGGCGCGCGTGCCGCGGGAGGCGGGTTCGGTTTCCACGCCTTGTGCTTCCCGGCTGCGCAGCGCGTCAAAAAATCGCCACAGCGCGGGTGCATCGCTGGTTGCCACGTTGAACCGTATCCAGGGCGAGTCGCCTTCTTCCGGCTCGAAATAAGACCCCGGCGCCAGCCAAATGCCGTGCTCCAGCGCCAGCGTCGCCAGGCGGTTGCCCGACAGCGCGGCCTGGTCGCCGCCGCCTTCCGGCCGCATCCTTGCCCAGGCGAACATCCCGCCTTCCGGGCGCAGCATCACCTCCAGCCCGTGCGCTTCCATCTTCTCCGTGATCCGGTCCTGCTGGGCGCGCAGCCGCTCCGCCAGCGCCGCCACATGGCGGCCATAGTGGCCGCTGGTCAGCACCGAGTACACCAGCCGCTCGGTCACTTCCGATGACGTCAGCCCCACGGCCATCTTGGTGCGGGCCAGCGCCTTGGACAGCTCCGGGCTGGCCGCCAGGTAGCCGACCCGCAGCGATGGCGTGATCGTCTTGGAAAAGCCGTTCACGTAGATCACGTGCGAGAGCCCGTCCATGGCCGCCAGCATGGGCGAGCCGGCCGGCGCCAGCTCGCGGTAGATATCGTCCTCCACCACCAGCAGCCGGTATTGCTCGGCCAGTTGCAGCACGCGGTGCGCGTTCATGCTGGTGAGCGTGCCGCCGGTGGGGTTCTGCAGCACCGTGTTGACGAACAGCGCGCGTGGCGCGTGGGTGCGGATGGCGTGGTCCAGCGCGTCGGTGTCGAGCCCGCTTGCGGTGCGGCGCACGCCCACTACCTGCAAGCCGGCGAGGCGCAGGATTTGCAGCAGGTTGCAGTAGCAGGGGTCTTCCACCAGCACGGTGTCGCCCGGGCGCAACAATGTGCGGACCACCAGGTCCAGCGCCTGCGTGGCGCCCTGGGTCAGCACCACTTGCTGGGCCTGCACCGGCATGCCGTACTGGCTGAGCCCGGCGGCGATATGCTCGCGCAGCGCGGCGAAGCCGTAAGGGTGGCCATAGCCCGAGACCTGCGCGGCGGGCACTCGCGCCGCAGCGCGCATGGCCTGGTGCAACCCTTCCTCGTTGAGCCAGTCGCCGGGCAACCAGCCCGCGCCCGCCTTGATCGGCACCGAATGATCGGCGAACACATCCGACAGCAGCCATGCGGCGTTGAGCCCGGGCGCCTCCCAGCGCGCCGCCGGCGCATGGCCGGCCGGCGCGTGGCGGTGTGCCACTGTGTAGCCCGATCCCACGCGCGCGCTCAGGTAGCCCAGCGCGGTCAGGCGGCCGTAGGCCTCGGCCACGGTGAAGGTGCTGACTCCGTGCTGCTGGGCAAAGTGCCGCACCGACGGCAGCGCCACGCCGGCGCGCAGCACGCGCCGGTCCACCAGGCTGGCGATGCCGGCCACGATCTGCTCGGTGAGGGTGTCGCCGCTGCGCCGGCTGCGGACGAGTTCAAGGTTCAGCATGCGTTACATGTAAGGATGGACCTGTACAGTTTAATGGGCGTAGCAGTTCGATGGGAAGCAACGTCACGGTGCCGGGTCTTGCCGCGCTGCAACGTGAATCCGGCTGCTGGCGGGACTTTGGCTGTCGTGGCGAGCGATGCAGCGGGATCCACAGGCGTGATCGTATGCCTTGGGTATTTTTTGATCTGTACAGTTGTCTCACTCTTAACTGTACGGTAAGGCGAGGTTCTGTTGACCGTATATTCTTTAAGCCGGGCAGGGCCGCTACAGTGGCCGCATTCACCAGAATCAACTGACAACCCGGTGCGGCGCCAACCGCCGCCGCCCAAGCCAATACCAATTGCTCCTGAGGAGGACGTATGGATGCCGCCAAGACTGTGATCCCCGATCTCGATGCCCTGTGGATGCCGTTTACCGCCAACCGCCAGTACAAGGCGGCCCCGCGCCTGCTCGACTCCGCCAGCGGCATGTACTACACCTCGCATGACGGCCGCCAGATCCTCGACGGTTGCGCCGGCCTGTGGTGCGTCGCTGCCGGCCATTGCCGCCAGGAGATCGCGGACGCGGTCGCCCGCCAGGTGCAGACCCTGGACTACGCGCCGCCGTTCCAGATGAGCCACCCGCTCACCTTCGAGGCCGCCACCAAGGTAGCCGCCATCATGCCGGCCGGGCTGGACCGCATCTTCTTCACCAATTCGGGCTCGGAATCGGTCGACACCGCGCTGAAGATCGCACTGGCGTATCACCGCGCCCGTGGCGAGGGCCAGCGCACCCGCGTGATCGGCCGCGAGCGCGGCTATCACGGCGTTGGCTTCGGCGGCATGGCGGTCGGCGGCATCGGCCCCAACCGCAAGGCCTTCTCGGCCAACCTGATGCCTGGCACGGACCACCTGCCGGCCACGCTGAATATTGCCGAGGCAGCTTACTCCAAGGGCCAGCCGACCTGGGGCGCGCACCTGGCCGACGACCTGGAACGCATCCTGGCGCTGCACGACCCGTCCAACGTGGCCGCCGTCATCGTCGAGCCGCTGGCCGGCTCCGCCGGCGTGCTGGTGCCGCCGGTGGGCTACCTGGAAAAGCTGCGCGAGATCACCAGCAAGCACGGCATCCTGCTGATCTTCGACGAGGTCATCACCGCCTTCGGCCGCCTGGGCGCGGCCACAGCCGCCGAGCGCTTCAAGGTCACGCCGGACCTGATCACCATGGCCAAGGCCATCAACAACGCAGCCGTGCCGATGGGCGCGGTGGCGGTCCGGCGCGAAGTGCACGACACCGTGGTCAACGCCGCGGCACCGGGCGCCATCGAGTTCCTGCACGGCTACACCTATTCCGGCCACCCGCTGGCCATGGCTGCTGCCATCGCTACGCTGGATATCTACAAGAACGAGAACCTGTTCGGCCGTGCGGCTGAGCTGGCGCCGAAGTTCGAAGCCGCGGTGCACGCCGTGCGCGGCGCGCCGCACGTAAAGGACATCCGCAACCTCGGGCTGGTCGCCGGCATCGAGCTGGAGCCGCGTCCCGGCCAGCCGGGCGCGCGCGGCTACGAAGCCTTCCTGAAATGCCTGGAGCGCGGCGTGCTGGTGCGCTTCACCGGCGACATCCTCGCCTTCTCGCCACCGTTGATCATCACCGAGGCGCAGATCGACGAGATGTTCGACACCGTGAAAAAGGTCCTGCAAGAGCTGCAGTGATTGCAGCGAATGCCGCGGCCGCAGAGACAAGACAAGGAACACTGACGTGAACATCGCAGAGAACCGGCAGATCGCCGACATCGCGCACTACATCGGCGGCACCGTGCGCGCCGCCTCGTCGGACCGGTTTGCCGACGTCTTCAACCCGGCCACCGGCGCCGTGGCCGGGCGCGTGGCGCTCGGCTCGGCGCAGGACGTGGATGCCGCGGTGGCCGCGGCGCACGCCGCGTTCCCGGCCTGGTCCGAGACCGCGCCGCTCAAGCGCGCGCGCATCCTGTTCAAGTTCAAGGAGCTGCTCGACCGCCACCATGACGACCTCGCCGCGCTGATCACGCGCGAGCACGGCAAGGTGTTCTCGGATGCCAAGGGCGAAGTCACCCGCGGCGTCGAGATCGTGGAGTTTGCCTGCGGCATTCCCAACCTGCTCAAGACCGACTTCACCGACAACATCGGCGGCGGCATCGACAACTGGAACCTGCGCCAGCCGCTGGGCGTGGTGGCCGGCATCACGCCGTTCAACTTCCCGGTGATGGTGCCGATGTGGATGTTCCCGGTGGCGCTGGCCTGCGGCAACACCTTCGTGCTCAAGCCGTCCGAGCGCGATCCCTCGCCCTCGCTGCTGATTGCCGACCTGCTCAAGCAGGCTGGCTTGCCGGATGGCGTGTTCAACGTGGTGCAAGGCGGCAAGGAAGCCGTTGACGCGCTGCTGGCGCACAAGGACGTGCAGGCGCTGTCCTTCGTCGGCTCCACGCCGATCGCCGAGTACATCTACACGGAAGGCACCAGGCGCGGCAAGCGCGTGCAGGCCCTGGGCGGCGCCAAGAACCACCTGGTGGTGATGCCCGACGCCGACCTCGACCAGGCCGTGGACGCGCTGATCGGCGCCGCCTATGGCTCGGCCGGCGAGCGCTGCATGGCCATTTCGGTCGCCGTGGCGGTGGGCGATGTCGCCGACAAGCTGGTGCCGCGCCTGGCTGAGCGCGCGAAATCGCTGAAGATCCGCAACGGCATGGAAGACGATGCCGAGATGGGGCCGCTGGTGACCGCCGCGCACAAGGCCAAGGTCGAAGGCTATATCGCCAAGGGCGTGGAAGAAGGCGCCAAGCTGGTGACCGACGGCCGCGGCCATAAGGTCGAGGGACACGAGAACGGCTTCTATGTGGGCGGCACGCTGTTCGACAACGTCACGCCGGACATGACCATCTACAAGGAAGAGATCTTCGGCCCGGTGCTGTCGGTGGTGCGCGTGCATGACCTGGCCGAAGCCGTGGACCTGATCAATGGCCACGAGTACGGCAACGGCGTCTCCTGCTACACCAGCGACGGCGGCGTGGCACGTGCATTCTCGCGCCAGATCCAGGTGGGCATGGTGGGTATCAACGTGCCGATCCCGGTGCCGATGGCATGGCACTCGTTCGGCGGGTGGAAGCGCTCGCTGTTTGGCGACCATCATGCTTATGGCGAGGAGGGCATTCGCTTCTACACGCGCTACAAGAGCATCATGCAGCGCTGGCCGGACAGCATTGGCAAGGGCGCGGAATTTACGATGCCGGTGGCTAAGTGATGGATTTGGATGACGGGGGGGCGCTGATTGTGTTTGTTTGAGCGGCGATGGCTCTTGGACCCAAAGGCCGTACGACGACATCCCATTGCGGGGTTGGTCGCTGTTTGTTTGAGCGGCGATGGCGTTTGCATCCAACAGCCGTACGACATCCCCCTGCGGGGGCTGCCGGTCACTCTTCTTTGCGTCGGCAAAGAAGACTAACGAGAAGAAAGCCGACCCTGCCGGGGGCAGAGCCATCGCGGGTGCCAGGGGCGCTGGTTTCGTCGTATGGCCAGCGGTTCTGCTGGCATCTGCCGTTACCGGCTTGTAGGGCATCGCAATGGCGTGACCCATCGGTTTCGTCGTCTGGCCCCTGACCTCGTTTGCGGTGCCCATTCGCACATCTGCCGTTACCGGCGCGGGCCATCACGACATATCGCCTCTCAATGGTTTCGTGGTGGGGCGGGCGCGGTGGTCAGAGTCATGGGCAAATCAACCCGGTGCCACCGCGCCCACGACGGAACCGGTGCGCCTGCAACTTCGTGGCCGGCCAATCCGCGAGCGACAGACGGCTTGAAGCAAGTGATGTCTGCTACCGGGGGCCCCACCACGCATCCCGGAGGCTGGCAGGTTCGTGGCCGGTCAAGCCGGTATCGGCAGAAGCCCGCCGGCACTCTGGGCCGTACGACGAAACCATCGATTCCCGAGAGCCTTATTGCTCTGCTCCCGGCAGGGCGGCTTTCTTCTCGTTAGTCTTCTTTGCCGCGCAAAGAAGAGTGACCGGCAGCCCCCGCAGGGGGATGTCGTATGGCTTTTGGGTGCAAGAGCCAACGCCAATGAAACAGACAGCGACGCCCCCCGCAGGGGAATGTCGTATCGCTTTTGGGTGCAAGAGCCAACGCCAATGAAACAGACAGCGACGCCCCCCCGCAGAGGAATGTCGTACGGCTCTTGGGTGCAAAACGCCAACACCGTTCAAACAATCAGCGACGCCCTTCGCCCGCCCAAAGAAACACCGACCAACTCAAAAGTGACGAATCCGCCAACCCCGCCGCGCTAAAATACGCCGCTTTTCAAAGCCGCCCAGCGCGCCAGGAGTACCCGCCGATGAGTCTGTTCCGCACCAAGAACATCGAGGCCATGCTGGCCGCCGCCCGCGACGATGGCCTCAAAAAGGTGCTCGGCCCCATCGACCTGATCCTGATGGGCATCGGCGCCATCATCGGCACCGGCATCTTCGTGCTGACCGGCACCGGCGCGCTCACCGCCGGCCCGGCGCTGACCTTGTCCTTCGTGATCGCCGCACTGGCCTGCGGGTTTGCCGCGCTCTGCTACGCCGAGTTCGCGTCCGCGATCCCCGTCTCCGGCTCCATCTACACCTACAGCTACGCCACGCTCGGCGAAATCGTGGCCTGGATGATCGGCTGGGATCTGCTGCTTGAATATGGCCTTGCGACCTCGGCCGTATCGGTCGGCTGGTCCGGCTACTTCCAGTCGCTGATGGCGGGCTTCGGCCTGCACCTGCCAGCCATGCTCACCGCCGCGCCCGGCGCGGTGCCGGGCGTGCAGACACTGTTCAACCTGCCCGCTGCCGTGATCATGTTGCTGATCACCTGGGTCGTGTCGTACGGCGTGCGCGAGTCGGCGCGCCTGAACAACGTGATGGTGGCCATCAAGATCGCGGTAGTGCTGCTCTTTATCGGGGTGGGCGTGTGGCACGTCAAGCCGGCCAACTGGCAGCCGTTCGCGCCGTTCGGGCTGGACGGCATCTTCAATGCCGCGGCGCTGGTGTTCTTCGCCTTTATCGGCTTCGACGCCGTGACCTCGGCCGCCGAGGAAGTGCGCAACCCGCGCCGCGACCTGCCGATCGGCATCATCGGCTCGCTGGCCGTCTGCACCGTGTTGTACGTGACGGTGGCGGCCATCATGACCGGCATCGTGCCCTTTGCCAAGTTCGCGGGCATCGACCATCCGGTGTCGCTGGCGCTGCAATATGCCGGGGAGAACTGGGTGGCGGGCTTCGTCGATCTGGGCGCCATCCTGGGCATGACCACGGTGATCCTGGTGATGACCTTCGGCCAGACCCGCATCATCTTCGCCATGTCGCGCGATGGCCTGCTGCCGGAGCGGCTGTCGAAGGTGCACCCGGTGCATGCCACGCCGTTCTTTGCCACGTGGACCGTGGGCATCGTGTTCGCCTTCATCGCTGCCTTTGTGCCGCTCAATGTGCTGGCGGAGCTGATCAATATCGGCACGCTGTCGGCCTTCACGCTGATCTCGGTGGCGGTGCTGGTGCTGCGCAAGACCCGGCCGGACCTGCCGCGCGCCTTTCGCTGCCCCGGCGTGCCGGTGGTGCCGTTGCTGTCCGTGGGCTTCTGCGTATTCCTGATGGTCCACCTGCAGGCGCTGACATGGGTTGCCTTCCTGGCCTGGCTGGCAATTGGCCTGGCGATCTACTTCCTCTACGCGCGCCGCAACGCGGTGCTGCACGGCGGCGCCTGACGCCGCCGGCAGTCACCGTTCGCGCGCGCCGGCCTCCTGCAGGAAGGCCAGCGCGCGCGGCTCCTCGACATAGGCGGAGTTGACGCGGATCCAGGCCGAGGTCTCGCCGCCCGGCCGGAAGTAATTGCCTGGCGCCAGCGTCACTCCATGCTGCTCGGCCAGCGTGACCAGCGCGCGCGAATCCTCGATCCCGTGCGTGCGAGCCCACAGGAAATTGCCGCCCGCCGGCTCGCAATACACCTCCCAGCCGGCGTCGCCCAGGCGCCGCACCGCGCTCGCGGTGGCCTGGCGCACGCGCAGGCGCAGCCGCTCCATGTACTTGCGATAGGCGCCGCGCTCCAGCAGCGCCGCCGTCACGGCTTCCGCGAAATGCGAGCCCGCCACGCTAGTCAGCACTTTCACATCCACCAGTTCCTTGATCAGCGCCTTGTCGGCCACCAGGTAGCCGATCCGCAGCGAGGCCGACACCGTCTTTGAGAAGCCGCCGATATAGATCACATGCTCGAGCTGGTCGAGCGTGGCCAGCCGGTCCGTGAAGTTGGTCTGGAAGTCCGAGAAGATATCGTCCTCGACAAAGCGGAAGCCGTGACGGCGCGCCAGCTCCAGCAGGCGGAACGCCACGGGCGGCGACAGGGTCGCGCCGGTGGGGTTCTGCAGCACGCTGTTGGTGAAGAACAGCTTGGGCTTGTGCTCGCGCAGCAGCGCCTCGGCGGCGTCCGGGTCGGGGCCGTTGCGGGTTTGCGGCACGCCCACCAGGCGTACGCCGTGCAAGCGCAGCAGGCCGAACAGGTTGTAGTAGCCGGGATCCTCCACGAACACCGTATCGCCCGGCTTGAGCAGGCGCCGCACCACCAGGTCCAGCGCCTGGCTGGCGCCCGTGGTGATCAGCACCTGCGGCAGCTCAGCTGCGACGCCGAGCTGCCGCACGCGCGTCAGCACATGCTGGCGCAGCTCCGGGCTGCCCATTGGCGTGGCGTAGTGGATCACGCTGAGGATGTCGTTGCGCGAGACCTGGCGGATCGCCTGGGTCAGCCCTTCGACGTCGCGCCAGGTCTCTGGCACGAAGCCGCCCGCCAGCTTGAGCGTGGCGCTGGGATGGTTGAACTGTTCCAGGATATGGTCGGACAGGTCCTCCGCCAGCCGTGGGTCCGACCAGCCGTTGGCGGCGCGCGCCAGCAGCGGGCTGTCCGCGACGAAGAAGCCCGAGCCGTGGCGGGAATCCAGCAGGCCCTGCGACACCAGCCGGTCATAGGCCTCGATTACCGGGAAACGGCTGATGCCATGCTCCGCCGCGAGCTGGCGGATCGACGGCAGGCGGGCGCCGGGGCGCACCTCGCGCGAGCTGATCCAGGTCTTGACCTCGTTGACGATCTGGTCGGTCAGGGGCACGCCGGTGGCGGGAACGAGAGTCAGTTTCATCGCGCAGGCGCAGGCAAAGTGTCAGGAAAAACTACTGAACAGTTCATGTCAAACTGTTCGCAACTGTTCATGGGATTGTAGTTGGCGCTGTGAATAATGGAAGGCATGCGGAGGCGTGCCTGCACTGGCTGGGCCAGTGGGTACGAGAGACATCACCGCAATGCTGACAGGAGTGGCGAAATGCGCGAACTAAGGATCTTCGAACTGGATGAACCCGGCCGGCCGGTGAGCTGGCGCGCCCGCGAAGGGCAGAGCGTGAAGGCGGTCGAAGGCCGCCTGTGGCTGACGGTGGAAGGCCACCTTGCGGATATCTGGCTGCTGCCGGGAGCGGTCTTTGCGCTGCCGGCCGGCGCCAGGGTGTGGCTGTCCGGCGAAAGCGATGGCGCGCGCTTCACGCTCGCCCAGACGCCGGCACCGCTGTCGTGGCGCTGGCTGGGTGGGCTGGCGGGTGCGCTGAAGCGCCGCTTCGGCGAGCGCCCTGCCGGCGGTGCCGGCCAGTGCCCGGAACCCGGTCTTTGAGCTGACGCAAGCCGGCCGGCGCGGAGCGTGTCCGCGCTGCCGGCCAGCATCCGGGCACGCTGGTTTCGCCCCGTGCCCGGAAATCCCGCGCCATCCGTACTGGTGCAAGCGTGGCCAAGTGTCCGGTCTTGCGCGCTCTCGCACGCCGTCTCGCGGCCTTGGTCTTCCTCGACGCCTCAACAAGTCCCTCCACATCGTCCCGCCAACTATGCGAGGATGTTCCCCATGGCTGGCCGCGCCGCCGTGGCTTGATTGCCGTTAACGTAAACGTCATATAATCAAGCTGCTGCGCCAGCGTCAGCCAGACCGCTCGCCTGTTCGATCCGAGCCGCCTCCAGAGCGGCAGCCATGGACGTCATGCGATCAGCCGGAACACCGAACATGGTGGAGACAAATGACCGATCTTTCCGATGTGCAGAAGGGCGCTCAACCCAGCGCTCCCCATCAGGCGCAGGGACCGAAAGGGCCCATCAACAAGGTGCGCTTCGTCACCGCGGCCTCGCTGTTCGACGGCCATGACGCTTCCATCAACATCATGCGGCGCATCCTGCAGTCCTCTGGCTGCGAGGTGATCCATCTCGGGCATAACCGCTCGGTGGAAGAGGTGATCAGCGCGGCCTTGCAGGAAGACGTGCAGGGCATTGCCATCTCCAGCTACCAGGGGGGCCACGTCGAGTACTTCAAATACATGGTCGACCTGCTGCGCCAGCGCGGCGGCGAACATATCCAGCTCTTCGGCGGCGGTGGCGGCGTGATCGTGCCGGACGAGATCCGCGAGTTGCAGGCCTACGGCGTGGCGCGGATCTTCAGCCCGGAAGACGGCCAGCGCCTGGGCCTGGCGGGCATGATCGCCGACATGGTGCAGCGCTGCGATATCGACCTGGCGCGCTATGCGCCCACCACGCTCGACGCGATGAAGGGCGGCGACCGCCGCGCGCTCGCGCAACTGATCACGGCGCTGGAAAACGGCAAGGCGGCTCCCGCGCTGGCTGACGCACTGCGCGCCGAGGCCGCCAAGATGAAGACGCCCGTGCTCGGCATCACCGGCACCGGCGGCGCGGGCAAGTCCTCGCTGACCGATGAGCTGATCCGCCGCATCCGGCTGGACCAGCGCGATGCGTTGTCCATCGCGGTGATCTCGATCGACCCGTCGCGCCGCAAGTCCGGCGGCGCGCTGCTGGGCGACCGCATCCGCATGAACGCGATCAACCATCCGAACATCTTCATGCGCTCGATGGCCACGCGCGAAGCCGGCTCCGAGATCTCACAGGCGTTGCCCGATGTGCTGGCGGCCTGCAAGGTGGGCGGCTTCGACCTGATCCTGGTGGAGACTTCGGGCATCGGCCAGGGCGATGCCGCCATCGTGCCGCACGTGGATTTGTCGCTCTATGTGATGACGCCCGAGTTCGGCGCCGCCAGCCAGCTCGAGAAAATCGACATGCTGGACTTCGCGGATTTCGTCGCCATCAACAAGTTCGACCGCAAGGGCGCGCAGGACGCCTGGCGCGACGTGGCCAAGCAGGTGCAGCGCAACCGCGAGCAGTGGCACGCCAAGCCCGAGGAGATGCCGGTGTACGGCACCCAGGCCTCGCGCTTCAACGACGACGGCGTGACGATGCTCTACCAGGGCTTGCGCGAAGCGCTATGCGCGCGCGGCATGCATGCGCCGGGGGGCGTGCTGCCGCAGCTGAACGGGCGCATCTCCACCGGCCAGAACGTGATCGTGCCGCCGGCGCGCAACCGCTACCTGGCCGAGATTGCCGACACGGTACGCACTTATCATCGCCGCGTGGAAACGCAGAGCCGGCTGGCGCGCGAGCGCCAGCAACTGCGCGAGGCCCGGCGCATGCTGCTGGCCGCCTCCGGGCAGGAAGGCCAGGGCGAGGCGCTGCAGGCACTCGCCACCGAACGCGACGCCGCGCTTGGCGCGCAGGAGCGCAAGCTGCTGGCAATGTGGCCGGAGATGCGCAAGGCCTACAGCGGCGACGAATACGTGGTGAAGATCCGCGACAAGGAAATCCGCACCACGCTCACCACCACCACCATGTCCGGCACCACGGTGCGCAAGGTGGTGCTGCCGCGCTTCGAGGACGAGGGCGAAGTGCTCAAGTGGCTGATGCGCGAGAACGTGCCTGGCAGCTTCCCGTACACCGCCGGCGTCTTTGCCTTCAAGCGCGAGAACGAAGACCCCACGCGCATGTTCGCCGGCGAGGGCGATGCCTTTCGCACCAATCGCCGCTTCAAGCTGGTCTCCGAAGGCATGGATGCCAAGCGCCTGTCCACCGCCTTCGACTCGGTCACGCTGTACGGCGAGGATCCGCACACGCGCCCGGACATCTACGGCAAGGTCGGCAATTCGGGCGTGTCGATCGCCACGCTGGACGACATGAAGGTGCTGTACGACGGCTTTGATCTCACCAGCCCGTCGACCTCGGTGTCGATGACCATCAACGGGCCCGCGCCCACCATCCTGGCGATGTTCATGAACACCGCCATCGACCAGCAGCTCGACAAGTTCCGCGCCGACAACAACCGCGAGCCCACCGCCGACGAGGAAGCCAAGATCCGCGCGTGGGTGCTGCAGAATGTGCGCGGCACGGTGCAGGCCGACATCCTCAAGGAGGACCAGGGCCAGAACACCTGCATCTTCTCCACCGAGTTCTCGCTCAAGGTGATGGGCGATATCCAGGCGTACTTTGTCCATCACCAGGTGCGCAATTTCTACTCGGTGTCGATCTCCGGTTATCACATCGCGGAGGCCGGAGCCAACCCGATCTCGCAGCTGGCATTCACGTTGTCCAACGGCTTCACCTATGTGGAGGCATACCTGGCGCGCGGCATGCATATCGACGACTTCGCGCCCAACCTGTCGTTCTTCTTCTCCAACGGCATGGACCCGGAGTACAGCGTGCTAGGCCGCGTGGCGCGCCGCATCTGGGCGGTGACGCTGCGCGACAAATACGGCGCCAACGAGCGCAGCCAGAAGCTCAAGTACCACGTCCAGACTTCCGGCCGCTCGCTGCACGCGCAGGAGATCGATTTCAACGACATCCGCACCACGCTGCAGGCGCTGATCGCCATTTACGACAACTGCAATTCGCTGCACACCAACGCCTACGACGAAGCCATCACCACGCCCACCGGCGAATCGGTGCGCCGCGCGCTGGCGATCCAGCTCATCATCAACCGCGAGTGGGGCGTGGCCAAGTGCGAGAACCCCAACCAGGGCAGCTTCCTGATCGACGAGCTGACCGACCTCGTGGAAGAGGCGGTGATGCAGGAGTTCGAGCGCATCGCCGAGCGTGGCGGCGTGCTCGGCGCGATGGAGACGGGCTACCAGCGCGGCAAGATCCAGGAAGAGTCGCTGTACTACGAGCAGCGCAAGCACGATGGCACGCTGCCCATCATCGGCGTCAATACCTTCCGCAATCCCAACGGCGACCCAACGCCGCAATCGCTCGAGCTGGCGCGTTCCAGCGAAGAGGAGAAGCAGGGGCAACTTGCGCGGCTGGCGGATTTCCACGCCCGCCATGCGGACGCCGCGCCGGCCATGCTGCAGCGGCTGCGCCAGGCCGTGATCGACAACGACAATGTGTTCGCGGTGCTGATGGATGCGGTGCGCGTGTGCTCGCTCGGGCAGGTCACGCATGCCCTGTTCGAGGTAGGAGGCCAGTACCGCCGCAATATGTGATGCGTCCGCCAGGGGCTGTCTGGCGCGAGGCCCCTGCGTTAAACTTGTTGTTTGCGCCAGCCGCCTCCCTTGCTGCCAGCGAAGATCAAGACCAAGACCAATCAGGAGTACCGTGTACGATCCCAACAATATCTTCGCCCGCATCCTGCGTGGCGAATTGCCTTGCAACAAGGTGTATGAAGACGCCGACACCGTCGCCTTCATGGACATCATGCCGCAGTCGGATGGCCACGTCCTGGTCGTGACCAAGGAACCCGCCGTCGAGCTGTTCGACCTGTCCGACGCCGGTGCCGAAGCCGCCATCCGCACCACCAAGCGCGTCGCTAGCGCGGTGCGCGCCGCCTTCTCGCCGGACGGCATCTCGATCGGCCAGTTCAACGGCGCCGCCGCCGGCCAGACCGTGCCGCACGTGCATTTCCACATCGTGCCGCGCTACGCCGAGCGCACCCTGCGCGGCCACGGCACCGACATGCAGGATCCGGAGATCCTCAGCCAGCACGCCGAGCGCATCATCGCCGCGCTGCGCGAAGCCTGACCAACACACCGCACCAGAATCAAGCAACCAGCAACAAGGAAGACAAGATGGGAATCAGGACAGTGGGCATCGTAGGCGCCGGCACCATGGGCAACGGCATCGCGCAAGCGTGCGCCGTGGTGGGCCTGGACGTGGTGATGGTGGACATCAGCGACGCAGCGGTGAACAAGGGCATCGCCACCGTCGGCAGCAGCCTGGATCGCCTGATCAAGAAAGACAAGATCAGCGAAGCCGACAAGCAAGCCGCACTCGCGCGCATCAAGGGCTCCACGTCCTATGACGCGCTCAAGGCCACCGACATCGTGATCGAAGCCGCTACCGAGAACTTCGACCTCAAGGTCAAGATCCTCAAGCAGATCGACAGCATCGTCGGCGACGACGTGATCGTCGCGTCCAACACCTCGTCGATCTCGATCACCAAGCTGGCTGCCGTTACCAGCCGCCCGGGCAACTTCATCGGCATGCACTTCTTCAACCCGGTGCCGATGATGGCCCTGGTGGAACTGATCCGCGGCCTGCAGACCAGCGACACCACGCACGCGCTGGTGGAAGAACTCTCCAAGGCACTCGGCAAGTACCCGATCACCGTGAAGAACAACCCGGGCTTCGTGGTGAACCGGATTCTCTGCCCGATGATCAATGAGGCGTTCTGCGTACTGGGCGAAGGCCTGGCGTCGCCGGAAGAAATCGACGAAGGCATGAAGCTGGGCTGCAACCATCCGATCGGGCCGCTGGCGCTGGCGGACATGATCGGGCTGGACACCATGCTGGCCGTGATGGAAGTGCTGTACACCGAGTTCGCCGACCCGAAGTATCGGCCGGCCATGTTGATGCGCGAGATGGTGGCGGCTGGCTATCTCGGCCGCAAGACCGGGCGTGGCGTGTACGTGTATAGCAAGTAAGCACGGCCCTGAATGGGTGAAGGAGGCTGGCGACGGGTGACCGTTGCTAGCTTTTTTGTTTTCAGACGGCAAGCGGTGCGGGCCGGTGTGATCCCGGTCTCGGCGAACGCCCGCCCTCTCCCCCGACCCCTCATCCGCTGCGCGGGAGAGGGGAGCCAACCGGCGGCAAGATCAACCGATCAACCAATTGCGGCCGTGTGAAGCGCCCGAAGGGCGGGACACACCCCAACGCGATGCGAAGCGAGCCGTCAAGGTGTGCCAAGGCCGTATGGGGCCCGAGGGGGTGTCGCCCCATCCGGCGCGCCTTTTTTGCCTACTTTTTTGGCAAGACAAAAAAGTAGGTCGCCTCCCCGAAGGGGAGGTGAAACTGCAGTTGCCTTTGACCTTGAAGTTAAGCAGTTCAAGCTGATTTTGCAGTTCCAGTCAAAACCCCAAAACCTCACTCCCCATACTGCCTCAACCCCTCCAGATCCAGCACCTCAATCACCCCATAATCCACCTTCACCAGCCCCTGCTGCTCCAGCACCTTCAGCGCCTGGTTGGCCCGCTGCCGCGAGATCCCCGCCAGCAGCCCGATCTCCTCCTGCGAAATCTCCAGCGTCTTCCCCAGCCCGGGGTACAGATGCTCATTGAAGAGCGAAGACACGGCGCGCGCCACCCGTGAATCGATATCGAGCAGCCGCTCATACTCAACGGCAGCAATGAACTGCCCCAGCCGCTCATTGAACTGCGTCAGCAAGAACCGGGTAAACGGCAAGCTGGTATCCAGCAACCACTGAAAAGTCTCGCGCGGCAGGAAGGCAATGCGCGAGCGCCGCAGCGCCATCACGTCATACTTGCGGATCTCGGCCTTGAGCACGGCGCCTTCGCCGAACCAGCCCCCCGTAGGCACACCGGTGAATGTGACCGACTTACCGGAAGGCGATACCGTAGTGATCTTGACGATCCCCTCCAGCACCCCCATCCAGTGCTCCGCCATATCGCCTTTATGGCAGACATAGTCGCCCTGGCTATATTCGCGCACGCACATGGCGCGGCGGACAATGTCGCGTTGTTCTTCACTGAGGTCGGCTGCCCACACGCAGCGGTCGACGAAATCGTTGAGCATGACCTGGAGAACCTTCCCGTAGGGATTAACCCGGAATTGTCATCGGCGTGACAACCGGGGGAAATGGCATGGACTATCTTACGATCACCACGAACCGCAAATGCGCGCCAGGACAGGCGCGGCGGGCTTGTTGCGTTGCGGCAGAAACGCCGCCGGGCAAAACAGGCCAAGTATAACCAGCGGCAGCAGGCTTGGCACCGGTGGCGGACCCCCGCTTTCGGAGTGACAGGAGACATCCATGCAGGAACCGTCGGCGACGACCTTCCCGCGCTTGTTGCTTGCGCATGCGCAGCAGCGGCCGGAAAGCCCGGCTTACCGTGAGAAGGATCTCGGGATCTGGCAAACCTATAGCTGGGCGCAGACCGCGCAGGAGATGCGCGCGCTGGCGTGCGGCCTGGCTGCGCTGGGCTTTGCCCGCGCAATGAACCTCGCGGTGGTCGGCGACAACCGGCCGCGCCTGTACTGGGCCATGAGCGCGGCGCAGGCGATGGGCGGCGTGCCGGTGCCGCTTTACCAGGACGCGATCGCCGGCGAGATGATCTACGTGCTGAACGACGCCGAGATCGACTTCGCCATCGTGGAGGACCAGGAGCAGGTGGACAAGCTGCTGGAGGTGGAGGAGCAGCTTGCCGCGCAGGGCCGCAAGGTGCGCCACATCATCTATGAAGACCCGCGCGGGCTGCGCGACTACGATCATCCGGCGTTGATGTCTTACCAGCGCCTGCAGGAAATCGGCCGCGAATTCGATCGTGCCAATCCCGGCTACTTCGATGCGGCGGTTGCCGCCGGCGAGCCCGACGACACCGCCATCATCCTCTACACCTCCGGCACCACCGGCAAGCCCAAGGGCGTGTGCCATTCGCACCGCGGCCTGATCGGCGCGGCGCGCAACGGCTGCGCGTTCGATGGCCTCACCGCGAAGGACGATGTGCTGTCCTACCTGCCGATGGCATGGGTGGGCGACAACCTGTTCTCGTACGCGCAGGCCATGGTGGCGGGATTCACCGTGAACTGCCCGGAATCGCGCGAGACGGTCATGACCGACCTGCGCGAGATTGGCCCAACCTACTACTTCGCGCCGCCGCGCATCTATGAAAACCTGCTGACGCAGGTGATGATCCGCATGGAAGACGCGGGCTGGATCAAGCGCAAGCTATTCCACTGGGCCATGGGCGTGGCGCGCCGCTGCGGCACCGACATCCTCGATGGCGACCCGGTGCCGCTGGCCGACCGGCTGCGCTACGCCGCGGGCGAGGTGCTGATCTTCGGGCCGCTGCGCAATGTGCTGGGCATGAGCCGCATCCGCGTGGGCTACACGGCGGGCGAGGCGATCGGCCCGGACCTGTTCCGCTTCTATCGTTCCATCGGCGTCAACCTCAAGCAGTTCTACGGCCAGACCGAAACCTGCGCCTATGTCTGCCTGCAGCCGGACGGCAAGGTCAAGTTCGATTCGGTCGGGCCTGCCGCGCCGGGCATGGAGATCCGCATTGCCGAGAACGGCGAGGTGCTGGTGCGTGGCGTGGGCTTGCTCAAGGCGTACTACAAGCGCGACGACGCCACCCGCGAGGCGATCAACGACCAAGGCTACTTCATGACCGGCGACGCCGGGGTGATCGATGCCGACGGCCACCTGAAGATCATCGATCGCGCCAAGGATGTGGGCAAGCTGTCCGACGGCGCCATGTTCGCGCCCAAGTACATCGAGAACAAGCTCAAGTTCTTTCCCTATATCAAGGAAGCGGTGGCGTTCGGCACCGGCCGCGACAGCGTCTGCGCGTTCATCAACATCGATTTCGATGCCGTGGGCAACTGGGCCGAGCGGCGCCACCTGGCCTATGCGGGCTACATCGACCTGGCGGCGCAGCCAGAGGTGATCGCCATGATCGGCGAGTGCGTCGAGCAGGTGAATGCGGACCTTGCCACCGATGCCATGCTGGCCGGTTCGCAGGTTTCGCGCTTCCTGATCCTGCACAAGGAACTCGATCCGGACGACGATGAGCTCACTCGCACGCGCAAGGTGCGGCGTGGCTATATCGCCGAGAAATACGCGTCGCTGATCGAGGCACTGTACACCGGCAAGACGGAGCAGTTCATCGAGACGCGCGTGAAGTTCGAGGACGGACGCGAAGGCAGCGTCTCGGCCACGTTGAAGCTGGTCGATGTAAAGCGCTTCGGGCCGGCCACTGCCGGTGCGAAGCGCGCAGCATGAGCGGGGGCGGGAGGATGACGCAAATGGCATGGCAAGGCGTGGAGCGCGGCGGCGATGACCAGCCGGTGTGGAGCGGTGCGTCCGCGGCGGCAGGGGCAACAGCGCAGGCGCTCGGCGGGGTCCAGGCGGAACATGCGCAGGTGCGCAAGGCCGGGGACGTGATACTCGACCTGCAGAACATCTCGCTGGCTTTCGGCGGCGTGAAGGCGCTGACCGATATCTCCTTCGATGTGCGCGAGCATGAGATCCGCGCCATCATCGGGCCCAACGGCGCGGGCAAGAGCTCGATGCTCAATGTGATCAACGGGGTCTACCACCCGCAGCAGGGCCGCATCGTGTTTCGCGGCGAGGAACGGCGCAGGATGCATCCCACCGCCGCGGCGCGCCAGGGCATCGCGCGCACCTTCCAGAACATCGCGTTGTTCAAGGGCATGACCGTGCTCGACAACATCATGACCGGGCGCAACACCAGGTTCCGCAGCGGCCTGCTGGCCAATGCGCTGTGGTGGGGCCCGGCGCGCAACGAGGAAATGCAGCACCGGCGCAAGGTCGAGGAGGTGATCGATTTCCTCGAGATCCAGGCCATCCGCAAGACGCCGGTAGGGCGCCTGCCCTACGGCCTGCAAAAGCGCGTGGAACTGGCGCGCGCGCTGGCGGCCGAGCCCTCGATGCTGCTGCTCGACGAACCGATGGCGGGCATGAACGTAGAAGAGAAGCAGGACATGTGCCGCTTCATCCTGGACGTGAACCACCAGTTCGGCACCACCATCGTGCTGATCGAGCACGACATGGGCGTGGTGATGGATATCTCCGATCGCGTGGTGGTGCTGGACTACGGCAAGAAGATCGGCGATGGCACGCCCGACGCGGTGAAGGCCAACCCGGACGTGATTCGCGCCTACCTCGGCGCGGGCCATTGATGCCGATGCACACGCAACGCACGCAACGCACGGAACGAGACAAGGAAAGCCATGACGTTCTTCTTTGAAATCCTGATCGGCGGCTTATTGTCGGGGTTGATGTATTCGCTGGTGGCGCTGGGGTTCGTGCTGATCTACAAGGCATCGGGCGTGTTCAACTTCGCGCAGGGCGCGATGGTGTACTTTGCCGCGCTGGCGGTGGTGGGGCTGATGGACAAGGGCCTGCCGATGTGGGCGGCCGTGATCGGCGCGTTTGGCGTGATGGTGGTGGTGGGCATCAGCACCGAACGCCTGGTGCTGCGCAAGCTGGTCAACCAGCCGCCCATCACGCTGTTCATGGCCACCATCGGGCTGTCGTTTTTCCTCGAAGGGCTGGGGCCGCTGCTGTTCGGCAATGAAGTGCGCCCGATCAACCTCGGCATCGTCGACGAGCCCATTGAAGCCATCCTGACGCGCTTCAATATCGTGGTGTCCAAGTTCGACCTCGCAGCGGCGGGCATCGCCGGCATCCTGGTGGGCACGCTGGCGCTGTTCTTCCAGTACACCAAGGTGGGCCGCGCATTGCGCGCGGTGGCGGACGATCACCAGGCGGCGCTGTCGCTGGGCATTCCGCTGCAGCATATCTGGGCCATCGTGTGGGGCGTGGCGGGCTTTGTCGCGCTGGTGGCAGGCATGCTGTGGGGCTCGCGCAATGGCGTGCAGTTTGCGCTGACACTGACCGCATTGAAGGCGCTGCCGGTGCTGATCCTGGGCGGCTTTACCTCGGTGCCGGGCGCCATCGTCGGCGGGCTGATCATCGGCGCCTCGGAGAAGCTGGCCGAGATCTATATCCCGCCTGTGTTCCAGTCCGCGTTCGGCGGCAACTTCGGTGGCATTGAAGGCTGGTTCCCCTATGTGTTTGCGCTGTTGTTCCTGCTGGTGCGGCCCGAAGGGCTGTTCGGTGAGAAACACATCGATCGTGTCTGACCGGCCCTCGCCACAGGAGAGAAAACATGTTCTACCGTGAATCCGGCCAGTTCAAGACCACCTACGTCGCCGACAGCCAGATCTTCCCCATCCGCCAGGACCGCATCGGCTTCGCGGTGCTGATGGCGGTGGCCTTCGTGGCGATTCCGCTGCTGGGTTCGGAATACTGGTTCTCGGCCATCCTGATCCCGTTCCTGATCTTCGCGCTTGCCGCGCTCGGGCTCAATATCCTCACGGGCTACGCGGGCCAGCTTTCGCTGGGCACGGCGGCCTTCATGGCGGTGGGCGCTTACGCGGCTTACAACTTCCAGCTGCGCATCGAAGGCCTGCCGGTGCTGCTGACCTTTATCCTCGCCGGCTTGTCGGCGGCGCTGGTGGGCGTGGCGTTCGGCCTGCCGTCGCTGCGCATCAAGGGCTTCTACCTTGCGGTGGCGACGCTGGCCGCGCAGTTCTTCGTGGTGTGGGCGCTGACCAAGTTTCCCTGGTTCTCCAACAACAGTTCATCGGGCGTGATCACCGCGCAGCAGTTGAACCTGTTTGGCATCGCCATCGATACGCCGGTGAAGAAGTACCTCTTCGTACTGATGCTGGTCACGGTGCTGGCCATCGCGGCCAAGAACCTGGTGCGCTCCTCCACCGGGCGCGCCTGGATGTCGGTGCGCGACATGGACGTGGCGGCGGAGGTGATCGGCATTCCGCTGATGCGCACCAAGCTGCTGGCCTTTGCCGTCAGCTCGTTCTACTGCGGCGTGGCGGGCGCGCTCTATGCATTCTGCTACCTGGGCTCGGTCGAGCCGGACGGCTTCTCGCTCGACCTTTCCTTCCGCGTGCTGTTCATGATCATCATCGGCGGCGTGGGCAGCATCCTCGGCTCGTTCCTGGGCGCGGCCTTCATCCTGCTGCTGCCGATCTTCCTGGACATCGCGCTGCCGCCGCTGGCCGCGCTGCTGCACCTGCCCTTTACCAACGCCGCCGTGTCGCATATCCAGCTGATGGTGTTCGGCGGGCTGATCATCTTCTTCCTGGTGGTGGAGCCGCATGGCCTGGCGCGGCTGTGGCAGATCGCGAAGGAAAAGCTGCGGCTGTGGCCATTCCCCCATTGAATCTCATTGCATCGACGCTTTTTAGGCCGGACCAAGACAAACGGGTATTCCATAACAAACACACCTGCCAAGGTGAAGGAGACTGTCATGACCACCCTGATTCGCAATCTGCAGCGCATTGCCCTGGCGGTGGGCGCGTCGGCCGCGCTGCTGGCGCCGCTGGCGGTGCAGGCGCAAAGCGGCGAGCAGTTCGTCGCGCTGCCTAGCTATCGCGTCGGTCCTTATGGCGCCAACGGACAGTCCTTTTATGGCGGCTTCGTCGACTACCTGAACTACGTCAACCTCAAGGAAGGTGGCGTGAACGGCGTCAAGCTGTCGTGGGAAGAGTGCGAGACCGAGTACAACAACGCCAAGGGCGTGGAGTGCTACGAGCGGCTCAAGGGCAAGAGCGCCACCAGCAAGGGCACCGCGTATCACACCATGTCGACCGGCATCTCCTACGCGCTGGTGGACAAGACCGCGGCCGACAAGGTGCCGCTGGTGATGATGGGCTATGGCCGCACCGATGCGGTCGACGGTTCGGTCTTCCCCTATGCCTTCCCGCTGGTCACTACCTACCAGATGCAGGTCTCGGCCATCGTCAAGTTCCTGGCGGGCAAGAACGGCGGCTCGCTGGCCGGCAAGAAGATCGTCTACCTGTACCACGACTCCGCCTATGGCAAGGAGCCGATCGTGGCGCTGGAAGCCGAAGCCAAGCTCGGCAAGTTCAACCTGGTCGAGATCCCGGTGGCGCACCCCGGCAACGAGCAGGGCGCGCAGTGGCTGAAGATCCGCCAGGAGAATCCTGACTATGTGATCTTCTGGGGCTGGGGCGTGATGAACCAGACCGCGCTCAAGGCCGCGCAAAAGGTGGGCTTCGCGCGCGACAAGATGATCGGCTCGTGGTGGGCAGGTTCGGAAGAAGATACCGTACCCGCCGGCGAGGCCGCCAAGGGCTATATGAGCGCGACATGGAACGTGGCGGGCAAGGGTGTGCCGCTGATCGCCGATATCGACAAGGTGGTCTACGGCGCCGGCAAGGGCAATATGCAGGACCGCAACAAGGTCGGCTCGGTGCTCTATAACCGTGGCGTGTCCGCGGCCGTGGTGACGGTGGAAGCGATCCGCGTGGCGCAGGCCAAGTACGGCAAGGGCAAGGTCATGAGCGGCGAAGACATGCGCTGGGCCTTCGAGAACCTGAACGTGAACAGCGCCCGCCTGCAGCAACTGGGCGCCACCGGCCTGCTGCCGGAGATCAAGACCAGCTGCGACAACCATGAAGGCTCGGGCAAGGTGAAGATCCAGCAGTGGGACGGCACCAAGTGGGTCGTGGTGTCGGACTGGATCGAAGGCAACAAGAACCTGATCCATCCGCTGTTCAAGGCGAGTGCCGCGCAGTTCGCGAAAGAGAAGGGCATCACGCCTGTGTGCATGAAGTCTTGATCGGGCGAGAGAGATCAGCAGGCGTTGCAAGATGCTGATTGTTTGCGCCCCTCTCCCGCATGCGGGGGAGGGGAGAAGTATGCGGCGACGCCTCGGGGCGCTCCCGCAGGCTAAGAACCACCAACCGAGCCGCACCATGAGCCTGTTGTCCGTCAACAATATCGAAGTCATCTACGACCACGTCATCCTGGTGCTCAAGGGCGTTTCGCTCGACGTGCCGGAGGGGCGGATCGTGGCGCTGCTGGGCGCCAACGGCGCGGGCAAGACCACCACGCTCAAGGCCATCTCCAACCTGCTGCACGCCGAGCGCGGCGATGTCACCAAGGGCTCGATCGAGTACCGCGGCAACCGGGTCGACCGGCTGACGCCCAATGAATTGGTCAAGCGCGGCGTGATCCAGGTGATGGAGGGGCGGCATTGCTTCGCCCACCTGACGCTGGAGGAGAACCTGCTCACCGGCGCCTATACGCGCGGTCTGTCGCGCAGCGAAACACGCGATGCGCTGGAGCGCATCTACGAATACTTCCCGCGCCTGAAGACGCGCCGCAAGTCGCAGGCGGGCTACACCTCCGGCGGCGAGCAGCAGATGTGCGCGATCGGCCGGGCCATGATGGCCAAGCCCAGCATGATCCTGCTGGATGAGCCATCGATGGGGCTGGCGCCGCAGATCGTGGAAGAAATTTTCGAGATCGTGCGCGACCTGAACCAGCGCGAGAAGGTCAGCTTCCTGCTGGCGGAGCAGAACACCATGGTGGCGCTGCGCTATGCGGACTACGGCTACATCCTGGAGAACGGCCGCGTGGTGATGGATGGCGCCGCAGAGGCGCTGCGCACGAATGAGGATGTGAAGGAGTTCTACCTGGGCGTCGCCGCCAATGATGGAGAGGGCGGCGGGCGAAGCTCTTTCCGCGACGTAAAAAGTTATCGCCGCCGCAAGCGCTGGCTCGCCTGACAGGAGCCCTCGGTTGCACGCGATGCCTCACGCGATGCCTCACGCGTTTCATCACGCGACTTCCCTTACGCGAACTACGCACCATGTCTGAATACTTCGATTCGCTTGAAACGCGCGCTCCGGCCGTCCGCTTGCAGGCTTTGCTGGACGCGTTGTCGCGCCAGGTTGCGCATGCCAAGGCGCATGCGCCTTATTTTGCGGAGGTGCTGCGCGACGTTGACCCGCGCGCGCTGGACTCACGCGCCGCGCTGGCGGCGCTGCCGGTAACGCGCAAGTCCGAGTTGACGGCGCGGCAAAAGACGATGCCGCCGCTGGGCGGGCTGAATGCGACGCCGCTCGGCGGCCTGCGCCACATCTTCCAGTCGCCCGGCCCGATCTTTGAGCCCGACGGGCATGGCGCCGACTGGTGGCGGATCGCGCGCGCGATGTTCGCGGCGGGCTTCCGCTCGGGCGACCTGGTCTACAACACCTTCTCCTATCACTTCACGCCGGCCGGCATGATGATGGAAACCGGCGCCCATCGGCTTGGCTGCTGCGTGTTTCCGGCGGGCGTGGGGCAGACCGAATCGCAGGTGCAGGCGATGGCGAGCCTGCAGCCGGCGGCCTACGCCGGCACGCCATCCTTTCTCAAGCTGCTGCTGGAAAAAGGCGACGAGCTCGGCTTGCCCTGCCAGGGCCTGAGCAAGGCGCTGGTGTCAGGCGAGGCATTGCCGCCTTCGCTGCGCGCCTGGTTCACCGAGCGCGGCATCCGCGTGCAGCAGATGTACGGCAGCGCCGACGCGGGCCTGATCGCCTACGAGACGCAGGGCGGCGATGGCTGGGTGGTGGACGAGAATGTGCTGGTGGAGATCGTCGAGCCGGGCGGCACGCAACCGATGCCTGACGGCGAGACCGGTGAGGTGGTGGTGACGGTGCTGGGCAATGGCGACTATCCGCTGATCCGCTTCGGCACGGGCGACCTGTCGGCGTTCGTTGCCGGTTGCGATCAGCGCGCCAGCCCTTGCGGGCGCACCAACCAGCGGCTCAAGGGCTGGCTGGGACGCGCCGACCAGACCACCAAGGTCAAGGGCATGTTCGTGCATCCCGGGCAGGTGGGCGAGGTGGTGCGGCGCCATCCCGAGGTGCGCGCGGCGCGCCTGGTGGTAACGGGCAGCGTGGGCGCCGATGTGATGACCCTGCACTGCGATGCCACGCGGGACGATGCGGGGCTGGCGCAGGCCATCGGCGAATCGCTGCGCGAGGTGATGCGCCTGCGCGGCGAGGTGCGCTTCGTGGCGGCGGGTTCACTGCCGCAGGATGGCAAGGTGATCGAGGACGCGCGGCGTTACGACTGAGTGCGATCGCGGCCAGGGGGCGGGGCCGCATGGCCGCCGGCGGGCCGCGTCGGCAGCCACAGCAGCCATGCGCTGACGGCTGCCGCGATGGCGACCAGCGTCAGCGAGGCAAGCGAGCGCTCGCGCATCAGCCACGCGGTGGCGCCCATCGACAGCCACATCATGCCGATGGCCAGCTGCTTGGCA
This sequence comes from Cupriavidus sp. CuC1, assembly GCF_044627735.1. Classification (NCBI taxonomy): domain Bacteria; kingdom Pseudomonadati; phylum Pseudomonadota; class Betaproteobacteria; order Burkholderiales; family Burkholderiaceae; genus Cupriavidus; species Cupriavidus sp. CuC1. The sequence continues at coordinate 78,815 of NZ_JBIUHC010000002.1, forward strand.
CGCAGGGGAATGCTGCGGTGGGCCTGCCAGTCACGCACCGGCGGGCCGAAACGCGGATGCGCCAGCAGCCGCGCATGGAAACGCTCGGAGCCGCGCGCGAAACACGCGGCGGCCAGCAAGACGAAGGGCGTGGTCGGCAGCACCGGCAGGAAGATGCCGACGGTGCCCAGCCCCAGGCTGAGCACGCCGAGGACCACCCACAGCGCGCGCAGCGCCCGCTGCCGGCGGCTGCGGATTGCGCAAGGCGCGGGCGTAGCGGATGGCAACGCGCTCAGACCGCGAGCCCCAGACGGGCGCGCGCGTCGTTGTACTCGGCCTTCATGCGCGCCACGATTTCGCCCGCGGTGGGGATGTCATGGATCTGGCCCACGCCCTGGCCGGCGCCCCAGACGTCCTTCCATGCCTTGGCCTTGGAGGCGCCGCTGGAGAAGTCCATCTTGGTCTTGTCGGCCTGCGGCAGGTTGGCGGGATCCAGCCCCGAGGCTTCGATGCTCTCGCGGATGTAGTTGCCGTGCACCCCGGTAAACAGGTTGGTGTAGATGATGTCGGCCGCGGCGGAGGTGGTGATCGACTGCTTGTAGGACTCGCTGGCATGCGCTTCCTGCGAGGCGATGAAGCGGGTGCCCACGTAGGCGAAGTCCGCGCCCATGGCCTGCGCGGCCAGCACGGATTCGCCGGTGGCGATGGAGCCTGACAGCGCGATCACGCCGTCGAATATCTTGCGCACTTCGCCCACCAGCGCGAACGGCGACAGCGTGCCGGCATGGCCGCCGGCGCCGGCCGCCACCAGGATCAGGCCATCCACGCCGGCCTCGATCGCCTTCTCGGCGTGGCGGATGCTGATCACATCGTGCAGCACGATGCCGCCATAGCTGTGCACCGCGTCGATCATCTCCTTGGGCGGCGCGCGCAGCGAGGTGATGAAGATGGGTACCTTGTGGTCCACGCAGACCTTGATGTCGTGCTCCAGGCGCACATTGGAGTTGTGCACGATCTGGTTGACCGCGATCGGGCCGACCGGCTTGCCCGGGTTGGCGGCGCGGAAGGCGGCCAGGTCTTCTTCCATCTGCGTGAGCCAGTCGCCCAGCATCTCGGCAGGGCGCGCGTTCAGCGCGGGGAAGGAACCGACGATGCCCGCCTTGCACTGCGCCAGCACCAGCTCGGGGTAGCTGACGATGAACATCGGGGAGGAAATCACGGGCAGCGCCAGGTTTTGCAGGACCTGGGGCAATTGTTTGGCGGCGGGCATGGCGTCTCCTGGACCACGGTTGGGCGCCGGTGGCGCCCTGGATATGAACGATCGTTCGATTATAGGGAGTTTCGGCTGGCGGGCGTTAGAAGGGGCTGTCTACCTGCGCTATTGCCGGGGCAACCTGCCGGGGCAACCTGCGGGGACAACCTTTGAGCCCAATCTACGCCGGAACGCGCGTCGTCTGCAAGTAACATGGCGGAATGCATTTCGTCGCCGGCCCTGCCACAAAACGGCCGGCTGCCGCGTCTTGTCTCAACCGCCAGATTTCACGAGCTCGCACCGAAAGGCCCAGCCATGGCCCACACCGTCCGTCTCCCGTACTTCCAGCTTGCCCCCAAGGCCTTCAAGGCATTGCTCGACCTGTCCGCCACCGTCCAGAACGGCTTGCTCGGCAAGCGGCTTGCCGACCTGGTTTTCCTGCGCGTGTCGCAGATCAACGGCTGCGGCTTCTGCATCGACATGCACTGGCGCGACCTGATCCGGCAGGAGGTGGATCCGCGCCATCTCAACGCCGTCGCCGGCTGGCGCGAAGCGCCGTTCTTCAGCGAGCGCGAGCGCGCCGCATTGCGCTGGGCGGAGATCGTCGCCGCCACGCCGCACAGCGATGCGAGCGACGAGGAGTTTGCCGCTTTACGCGCGCACTTTTCCGATGAAGAGGCCGCCGAGCTTGGCTTTGCCATTGTCACGATCAACGCGTGGAACCTGCTCAACGTAAGCTTGCGCAACCCGATCCCGGAAAAGGCGTAACCGCCGTCAGGGCAAAAAAAAACCCCGCTACGCCGCGGGGCAACTACCACGAAGACTGATAGGAAGAGGCGGGAGGGCACCTGCCAATGCCGCATCCGCACAGCGGACTATAGGCGGCGTTTATGACGGACTGAAGACGCTCGCGTGAAGACGGGATGACGGCAGCAATCCTGCGATATGGCAGGTTTGCTCCCCACTAGTGGGAGAGGAAGACAGCCGTCGTCGTAGCACGAGGCTTTGGCCTGTTCGTCGGCTTCGGCCAATGCCCTTGGTTGTCAGATCTTTTCCAGCAGCAGGCCCTTGAGGTACTCGCCTTCGGGGAAGGCGGCCAGCATCGGGTGATCGGTGCCGGCCGAGAGGCGGCGCAGGATGCGCGCGTCGGCACGGGCATCGGTCGCCGCGCCCGCCACGATCTTCTGGAACAGTTCCATGCTGATGGCGCCGGAGCAGGAGTAGGTGAACAGAAGGCCGCCCGGGCGCAGCAGCTGCAGGCCGACCAGGTTGATCTCCTTGTACGCGCGCGCGGCACGGTCGATGTGCTGGGCCGAGGGCGCGAACTTGGGCGGGTCCAGCACGATCAGGTCGAATTGGCGGCCGTCGGCGCGGAACTGGCGCAGCGACTTGAACACATCGGCGTCGAGCCAGGTCGCCCGCTCGGGGTCGAAGCCGTTGAGGGTGACGTTGCCCGCGGCGGTCTTGAGCGCTTCGCCGGAGGAGTCGATCGAGGTCACCGAGGTGGCGCCGCCGCGCAGCGCCGCCAGCGAGAAGCCGCCGGTGTAGCAAAAGCAGTTGAGCACTTCGCGCCCGTTGGCCAGATCGCCCACCAGCTTGCGGTTGTCGCGCTGGTCGACGTAGAAGCCGGTCTTGTGGCCGCTCTTCACGTCCACGTAGTAGCGCACGCCGTGCTCGGTCACGTTGAGCTCGGGATCGGGCTCCGCGCCGGCCAGCACGCCGGTCACCAGCGGCAGGCCTTCGCGCTCGCGCACGGCGGCGTCGGAGCGCTCGTACACGTTGGGGCAGCCGGTTTCCTTGACCAGCGCCTGCACCAGCGCATCCTTCCAGGCTTCGACCCCGGCCGCGTTGAACTGGCACACCAGCTGGCCGTCGGCGCCGCTGCCGTAGTAGTCCACGATCAGGCCCGGCAGGCGGTCGGATTCACCGAAGACCAGGCGCACGGCGTCGCTGTCTTTCACCCACTGCTTGCGATGCGCGAGGGCTGCGGACACGCGCCGCTTGAACATGGCGTGATCGACCGGCTCGTTCTCGTCGAAGCTCCACACCCGCACGCGAATCTGGGAGGAGGGGCTGTACGCCCCGCGCGCCAGGAAGCGGCCGTCGGCGGCGCGCACGATCACGGTGCTGCCGGACTCGCAGCGGCCTTCGACGGTATCCACGCCGGTGGCGTAGACCCAGGGGTGGCGGCGCAGCAAGGATTTTTCCTTGCCGGGCTTGAGGGTGATGGTGTTCATGGGTCTTTATTTTGGACGCCAAACGAAGGCGAGCAGATGCGCCAGTGCCGTTTGAAGTGCCTGATTGTTTTAACTCCCTCTCCCCTCAGGGGGAGAGGGGTGGCTTAGCCAGGAGCTGCGGCGAGCGGAGCCAACGGTTTTGTCCGGCACGGCGGCATTGGATGCGCCCGCCCTCTCCCCTAACCCCTCCCCGCCGTGCGGGAGAGGGGAGCCAGGCATGGCAGGGCATGGCCGGATGGTGGCAAGCCCGGTGCAATCCTGGCCCGTCACACTGTTTTCTACCGCCTACAGCACCACCTTCACCATCGGGTGCGACGTCAGCGCGCGGTACAGCTCGTCGAGCTGCTCGCGGCTGGTGACCCATACCGTGACGGTCAGGCCGAGGTAGTTGCCCTTGGCTGAAGGACGCATCTCCATCTTGCCGGCGTGGAAGTCGGGGTCGAACCCCTGCACCAGCGTCACGATGGCCTCGGCAAAGCCATCCTGCATGCTGCCCATCACCTTGATGGGGAAATGGCTGGGATACTCGATCAGCGACTCGGCCGGCGGGATGTCGCCCGGCTTGCCCTGGTCGGAATTGTCGGCGCTCATTTCAAGGCCCTCCTTACTTGCGCTTGAACCACAAGCGGATGGTATCCCACAGGCGGCCAAAGAAGCCTGCCTCGGGCACGTCTTGCAGCGCCACCACCGGGAACTCGGCCACCTTGGTGGCGCCGTCCATCAGCTTGACCGTGCCGACCTGCTGGCCGGCGGCGATCGGGGCCAGCAGCAGCTCCTGGCGCTCCAGCACCGGCTTGATGCGCCCGCCCGTGCCCTTGGGCACGGTGATGTAGGTCTCGTCCTTGACGCCGATCTTGACGGTGGATTCCTTGCCCTTGTAGATCTCGGGCGTAGCCAGCACCTGGCCGCGGTCGTACAGGCGCAGCGTGTCGAAGAACTGGAAGCCGTAGTTCAGGATCTTCAGGCTTTCCTGCGTGCGGACCGCTTCGGTGGTGGTGCCGATCACGATCGAGACCAGGCGGCGCGAACCGTTAGGCACATTGGCCAGCGGACGCTTGGCCGACGAGATCAGGCAGTAGCCGGCCGACTTGGTATGGCCGGTCTTGACGCCGTCGACCGTCGGGTCGATGTAGAGCAGGCGGTTGCGGTTGGGCTGGCGGATCTTGTTGTAGGTGAAGTCCTTCTGCGCGTACATGCTGTAGTACTCGGGGAAGTCCTTGATGATCCGCGTGGTCAGCGTGGCCAGGTCCATGGCCGTGGTGTAGTGGTTCGGGTCGGGGATGCCGTCGGTGTTGGTGAAGTGGGTGTTCTTCATCCCCAGTTGCTGCGCTTCGCGATTCATCATCGCCACGAAGCCTTCCTCCGAGCCGCCGACCGCTTCGGCCAGCGCCAGCGCCGCGTCATTGCCCGATTGCACGATCAGGCCCAGCAGCAGGTCGCGCACGCTCACCGGCTTGTTGGCTTCCAGGAACATGCGCGACTCGTCGCTCTTGACCTTGAGGATGACCGTGGTCGGCACCACGGTCTGGTCGATCGTGAGACGCTTTTCCTTGATTGCGGCGAACGCCAAGTACGCGGTCATCAGCTTGGTCAGCGAAGCCGGCTCGATGCGCACATCGGCGTTCTGCGAAGCCAGGGCCTGGCCGCTGGTGACGTCATACAGCATCCAGGACTTGGCCGCCACCTGCGGCGTCGGCACACCCTGGGCGCGCACGGGAGCCGGGGCAAGCACCACGGCGGCGCCGACGATGGCGGCGGTGACCAGGGCGGACGTGTTGGCGGACGCGAAAAGCGGCGTGGCTCTATTCAACATGATTCAGTTTCCGACAAAAAAAGGGGCAGGGAGTGCTTCCGGTGACATGGCGGGGGCGGCGCGCCGCCCCCGTCACTGGTCCCACGCATTGACGACGAGTTGCTTGATCAGGTGCAGCTTGCGATGAAAGAAGTGGTCGGCGCCGGGGATCACGATCACCGGCAGTTCCTGCGGCCGGGCCCAGTCGAACACGCTTGCCAGCGGCACGGTGTCGTCCTGCTCGCCGTGGATGACGATGGTATCGGCCGGCACGTGGGCGACTTCCCAGCGGCTGGCTGCGGTGCCCACCATGGCCAGGCGCTGCACCGGCGTGCCGGCCTCGGCCAGGCGCCGGGCGACGTGGCTGGCCACGAAGCTGCCAAACGAGAAGCCGGCCAGCGCCAGCGGCAGCGTGGCGGCATCCGGCGACCAAGTGGACTGGGTGCGCATCCAGTCGATGACGGCCAGCAGGTCATCCTGCTCGCCCACGCCGTTGTCATGGCTGCCGGCGCTGCCGCCGACGCCGCGGAAGTTCGGGCGCACGGTGGCGTAGCCAAGCTGCACGAAACTGCGTGCCAGCGTCTGCGCCACCTTGTTGTCCTTGGTGCCACCGAACAGCGGGTGCGGGTGCGCCACCAGCGCGAGGCCGCGCGGGAAGCCGGCCTGGGGCAGGTCGACCGAAACGTCGATGGCGCCGACTGGGCCGGCGACGGTAAGTACCTGGGTATGGGCGTTCATGGAAACAGGAAGCAGGGTGACTGGCTCTGGCGCCGTGGCGCCCGGGTTTCAGTGATTCAGCGTTTCAGCCGAGGCTGGCGGCTGAGGTCAATCAGTGATCGACCATCAGGCGTTCGACCGGCTTGCCGCCCACCAGATGGCTCTCGATGATCTCGTCGATGTCCTGCTCGTCGACGAAGGTGTACCAGACGGCCTCGGGATAGACCACCAGCACCGGGCCGAGTTCACAACGGTTCAGGCAGCCGGCCTTGTTGATGCGCACGCGGCCTTCGCCGCCGGAAATACCAAGCGCCTTGCAGCGTTTCTTGGCGTATTCCTGCATGGCCTGCGCGTGATGCGCGCCGCAGCAGGCGCCGCCGTCCTCGCGCTGGTTGAGGCAGAAGAAAACGTGGTGCTGGTAATGGCTGCGCATGCGTGGTGGGCGTATCGGCGGCGGCAACGCAGGAGGCAAAGAGTGCCCGGGGCGCGCGCCGGCCGCAAGGAATGGGTGGAAGGGCTGAATTATACGGCGTCATGGGGGGCGGTTCGACGCTTTGGGAACGCGCTTCGAAGCCGCGCGTGCTGCGCCGCGGCCGCGGGTGGCGTAGCGCGCACCCACGCCGGCCAGATCGTCCGGATCTCCGGACGGCCGTTTTCCGGAATTCCGGAAAATCGGAGTGAACGGTCGTCCGCTTTGCCAGCTTCCTTTTGAAATCAGTGACTTGGCGGCGCCGGCCGGCCTGGCACGGCCGTTGCGATGCTTAAGGCAGACACGCTCCATTTGCAGGGCGCGCGAACCTGCCGCTGCTGCGGCGGCGGGCACGGTCAAATACCGAGGACGACATCATGAGGAAACCCTTTTACAAGATCCTGTACGTGCAGGTGCTGTTCGCCATCGCGGTGGGCATCGTGCTCGGGCATTTCTGGCCCGCTACGGGCGTAGCCATGAAGCCGCTGGGCGATGGCTTCATCAAACTGATCAAGATGATCATCGGTCCGATCATCTTCTGTACCGTGGTGTCCGGCATCGCCGGCATGCGCGACATGAAGAAGGTGGGCCGGGTCGGCGGCAAGGCGCTGCTTTACTTCGAGGTGATCTCCACCTTCGCGCTGTTGATCGGCCTGCTGTCCGCGCACCTGCTCAAGCCGGGCGTGGGCTTCAACATCGATCCGGCCACGCTCGACACCAAGGCGATCTCGCAATATGTGACGCAGGCGCATGGCCAGAGCACGGTCGAGTTCTTCATGCACATCATCCCGGATACGATGGTCAGCGCGTTCGCCAACGGCGACATCCTGCAGATCCTGCTGATCTCGCTGTTCTTCGGCTCGGCGCTGGCGGCCATGGGTGAGCGCTCGAAGATCGTGTTCGACTTCGTCGAGCAGGTGTCCAAGGTGTTCTTCCACATCGTTCACGTGATCACCCGGGTGGCACCGCTGGGCGCGTTCGGCGCGATGGCCTTTACCATCGGCAAGTACGGCCTGGGCTCGCTGGTGCCGCTGCTCAAGCTGATCGGCACCTTCTACGTCACCGCGATCGTCTTCGTGGTGGTGGTGCTGGGCACGGTAGCGCGCCTGACGGGCTTCAACATCTTCCGCTTCATTTCCTACATCAAGGAAGAGCTGCTGATCGTGCTGGGCACCAGCTCGTCGGAGGCGGCGCTGCCGCACCTGATGGAAAAGCTGGAAAAGCTGGGCTGCTCCAAATCGGTGGTGGGGCTGGTGGTGCCCACGGGCTACTCCTTCAACCTCGATGGCACCAACATCTACATGACCATGGCGGTGCTCTTCATCGCCCAGGCCACCGGCATCGAGCTCACACTGCTGCAGCAGCTCACCGTCCTGGGCGTGGCGATGATCACCTCCAAGGGCGCCAGCGGCGTGACCGGCTCCGGCTTCATCACGCTGGCCGCCACGCTGGCGGTGGTGCCGGACATTCCGGTGGCCGGCATGGTACTGATCCTCGGCATCGACCGCTTCATGAGCGAGTGCCGTGCGCTGACCAATATCATCGGCAACGGCGTGGCGACGGTGGTGATGTCGGCGTGGGAGCATGAACTCGACCGCGCGCAGCTTGACCGCATGCTGCGCCGTGGCGGCGATGACACGGCCGAACTCGCCGAAGCCGGCACCGGCGTCCGCTGAGGTCCCGGCCTCCGGAGCGGCGGCGCCAGCCGGCGCCGCCCGCCAGCGGGTATCATCGGCGCGTGTCCCAACGCATGCGCCGATGCCACATTCCGACGATTTCCTCGCCGTGCATGATCCCGCTTCCGCCCGCCTGGTGCACGCGCCAGGCGATGGCGGCGGAACCTGGCGGGGCTTCGCCGCGGCACTTGCCGTCGGCCTGGTAGTCCTGTGCTCGCTGACCTGGCTGGTTTCGATGCAGCGCGGCATCGATGGGCTGCAGCAGGCCACGGCCACCCGCGCCGATCGCTACGCGGCCACGCTGGAAAGCACGCTCGACCGCTACGAGTTCCTCCCCGCGCTGGTCTCGCTCCATCCCTTTGTCCATGACCTGCTGGCCGCGCCCGGCGATCCCGTGCGCGTGGCGGCGGCCAACCGCTACCTGTCCGAAGTCAATCGCCGCGCGCGCGCTTCGGCCACCTATGTCATTGCCGCCAACGGCCTCGCGCTGGCCGCCAGCAACCATGACGAGCCGGGCAGCTTTGTCGGCACCGACTACCGCTTCCGCCCTTACTTCCAGAGCGCATCGCGCGGAGAGATCGGGCGCTTCTACGCCATCGGCATCACCAGCGACGAGCCCGGCTACTACATTGCCCAGCCCGTGAAGGTTGGGGGCCGCGTGGTGGGCGTGACCGTGGTCAAGCTCAACCTGGAGTGGTTCCAGCGCGCTGGCGCCGGCGGCGCCGAGCCGGTGATGGTGAGCGACGAGCATGGCGTGATCTTCCTCTCCTCGGTGCCGGCCTGGCAGTACCGCACGTTGCAGCCGCTGCCGAGCGAGCTGCAATCCGAGCTGGACCGCACGCGCCAGTACCATGACCAGGAAGTCAGGCCGCTGCCGCTGGAGGCGCTGCAATCCCCCGTTACGCAGTGGCTCGGCCGGACAGTGCTGGGCGAGGGCGCGCGGCTGGTGCGCATCGGCACCGGCAGCAACGCCGAGCGCTACCTCGAGATCAGCCGCAAGGTGGGCCCGGCCGACTGGACCATGCAGGTGATGGCCGCGCTGGACCCGGTGCTGGCCAGTGCGCGCAATGCCACCGTCGGGGCGGCGCTGGCCTATGCGTGCATGTGCCTGCTGCTGTTCAACTGGCGCCAGCGCCGCCAGCGTGCGCGCGATATCGAATACGGCAGGCGCCTGCTCGAAGCCGCCTACGACGAGCTGGAGCGCCGGGTGGAGGCGCGCACCGCCGACCTGATGGCCATCAACGAGCAGCTGGAAGCCGAAGTGGCGGAGCGCATCCGCGCCGAGAGCGAGCTGCGCGCGGCGCAGGACGAACTGGTGCAGGCCAGCAAGCTGGCGGCGCTGGGCCAGATGGCAGCCGGCATCACGCATGAGCTGAACCAGCCGCTGGCGGCCCTGCGCACGTTCTCCGACAACACGCGCGTGCTGCTGGAGCGCGGGCAGCTCGATGCGGCTACCGGCAACCTCGTTGCCATTGCCGACCTCACCACGCGCATGGGCAAGATCACCGGGCAGCTCAAGCTGTTTGCCGGCAAGGCGCGCCAGCGCCGGCACGCGGTGCATGTGCGCGCCGCGCTGGATCACGTGCTGGCGCTGATGGCCCCGCGCCTGGGCCACGTCGCGCTGAAGGTGGATGGCTTGTCCCAGCCGCCCGGGCCGGCGGTGTGGGCGGATGAGCTCAAGCTCGAGCAAGTGCTGCTAAACCTGATCGGCAACGCCCTCGATGCGCTGGCCACGGCCGCGCCGCACGCGCCCTGCGTGGAGGTGGCGGTGAGCGAGCACGGCAACACGGTTAGCATCGCGGTGCGCGACAATGGCACCGGCATCGCCGCCGACGCCTTGCCGCGATTGTTCGAACCCTTCTTCACCACCAAGGAGATCGGCCAGGGGCTCGGCCTGGGCCTGGCCATATCGTCGTCCATCGTGCGCGAGTTCGGCGGGCAGCTGAGCGCGGCCGACCGGCCCGGCGGCGGCGCGGAATTCGTGGTGATGCTGCGGCGCGCGCCCGCGCCCGAAGGCGGCGCGCCCCGCGCCGCCGCCACGTCCATCTCTCCCACCCATACTGAGTGAGCATTGCCATGCAAGACGGATTGCGTGTCCTGTTCGTCGAAGACGAACCCCTGGTACGCCAGGCTACCGCGCAGAGCCTGGAGCTGGCTGGCTTCTCCGTGCTGGCGCTGCCCTCTGCCGAAGCCGCCATGCCGCATCTCTCCCCGGAGTTTCCCGGCGTGCTGGTGACGGACGTGCGCCTCACCGGCGCCAGCGGGCTGGACCTGCTGCACCACTGCCGCAACGCGGCGCCGGGCGTGCCGGTGATCCTCGTCACCGGCCACGGCGACATCACCATGGCGGTACAGGCCATGCGCGAAGGCGCCTACGACTTTATCGAGAAGCCCTTTGGCGCCGACCGCCTGACCGAGACCGTGCGCCGCGCACTGGAGCGGCGCGCGCTGGAGCTGGAGAACCGCGCGCTGCGGCGCGAGCTGGCCGGCCCGGCCGCGGGCACGCGCATCATCGGGCGCTCGCCGGCCATCGAGCAGGTACGCACGCTGGTGGCCAACGTGGCCGCCACCGATGTGCCCGTGATGATCAACGGCGAGACCGGCACCGGCAAGGAACTGGTGGCGCGCAGCCTGCACGCCTTGTCGCCGCGCCACCAGGCGCCCTTTGTGGCGCTGAACTGCGGTGCGGTGCCCGAGGCCATCTTCGAGAGCGAGATGTTCGGCCACGAGGCCGGCGCCTTCACCGGCGCCGGCAAGCGCCGCGTGGGCAAGCTCGAGCACGCCTCGGGTGGCACGCTGTTCCTCGACGAGATCGAGAGCATGCCGCTGGCGCTGCAGGTCAAGCTGCTGCGCGTGCTGCAGGAGGGCACGCTGGAGCGCCTCGGCTCCAATGCCTCCATCGCCATCGATGTGCGCATCGTGGCCGCGGCCAAGGGGGATATGGAGACGCTGGCGGCGCAAGGCACGTTCCGCCAGGATCTCTACTACCGGCTCAATGTGGTCACCATCCCGTTGCCCCCGCTGCGCGAGCGGCGCGAGGACATCGTGCCGCTTTTCGAGCATTTCATGCTGGTGGCGGCGGTGCGCTACCAGCGCCCCGCGCCCATCCTCTCCGAGCTGCAGCGCCAGGCGCTGATGCAGCGCGCCTGGCCCGGCAACGTGCGCGAGCTGCGCAATGCCGCCGACCGCCTGGTGCTGGGCGTGCCCGAGGGCGGCACGCGCGCCGATGCGCTCGACGACTCCACGCCGCTCAAGGAGCGCATGGAGCACTACGAGCGCGCCGTCATCGCCGATACGCTGGCGCGCACCGGCGGCGCGGTCAGCCAGGCGGCGGACCTGCTGCAGGTGGGCAAGGCCACGCTGTACGACAAGATCAAGCGCTACGGGCTGTAGCAGGGTTTGCTCCCTTCTTCCACTTGTGGGAGAGCAACCGTGTCGAGTGGGGGCGGGGGAGAGGGCGGGTGTTGGATGTGGGGTTGGCTTGTCGGATGCCTGCTTGTTCACCATCCGTGCTGCTTCACTGCAAATTCAACGGCTTAACGTCAAAAGCTCAACGGCTTAACGTCAAAAGCTCAACGGCTTAAAGTCAAAGGCAGTTTCACCTCCCCTGCGGGGAGGCGACCTACTTTCTTGTCTCGCCAAGAAAGTAGGCAAAGAAGGCGACCCGGATGCGGCGAAAGACTCCTCGTCGGCAAGCCAAAAGAGCGGCCGGGACCCAAACTCACATCGCCTTAGGGCGATGCTCAGACATGGGTCCCTCTTTTCCGCTCTTTTGGCTTGCCGACGAGGCGCCGCATAACGGGAGATGAAAACCTTGACGGCTCGCTGCGCATCGCGGGCGGGTGATTTCCGCCTGGGGGCGGAAATCACGGCTACACCGAGTGATGCTTTGACTCTACCGCCGGTTTGCTCCCCTCTCCCCACTTGTGGGAGAGGGGCCGGGGGAGAGGGCGGGCGCTCAATATGCTGTCGTGCTGGAAACAACCGAAGGCTTCGCTTCAAGTGGCTCCGAGCTAAGCCAGCCATTTCCCCCTGAGGGGATAGGGAGAGCCATCGTCATGGTGCGGGGCCATGGCTCATCCATCGGCTTCATTCAGGGCAGCCAACCAGCGCTTCGATTCCAACGGCAGCCAAACGCCAGGTCAACGGCGCATATCAACGCCACATATCGCGCATGCGGCCGGCCAGGTCCAGCTTGGGCAGCGGCGCCTTGGCCGGCGCATCCGCCACCGGCGGGGGCGGGGGCCAGGACCGGCTGTGGAACAGCGGCATCACGCGGTTAGGCAAAAAGCGCGTGCGCGAGGCGTAGACGTGGCGATCGCCGTAGGCGGTCTGCTGGTGCACATAGAAACGCTGCGGCACCACGATGTCGAGGTGGTCGCGGGCGCGGGTCATGGCCACGTACAGCAAGCGGCGCTCTTCCTCGATTTCCTCGGTGGTGCCGGTGGCCAGGTCCGAAGGCATGCAGCCGTCGACCGCATTGAGCACATAGACGGCCTTCCATTCCTGGCCCTTGGCCGAGTGGATGGTGGACAGGATCAGGTAGTCCTCGTCGCGCAGCGGCACGCCGGATTCGTCGCTCGATGCGTCCGGCGGGTCGAGCGTGAGCTCCGTCAGGAAGCGCTCGCGCGAGGCATAGGTGGCGGCGATGCGCTCCAGTTGCTGCAGGTCGGCAGCGCGCGCCGGGGCGTCATCGTGCAGGCGCTCAAGGTGCGGCTGGTACCACGCCACCACTTGCTCAAAGGCGGAGGGCCATGGCGCGGCCGGAGCCATCAGGCTGCGCGCCAGCGCCAGCAGGTCGGGCCAGGCCTCGGCGGCGGCTGGCGGCGCCTCGAAGGATTCCAGGGCGAACAGCGGCTCGGTGGCGATTTCCACTGCGTCGAGCACGCGCGCGGCAGTCTTGGGCCCCACGCCCGGCAACAGCTGCAGGCTGCGGAAACCCGCCATGCGGTCGCGCGGATTTTCCAGCCAGCGCACTACCGCCAGCACATCCTTCACGTGCGTGGATTCCAGGAACTTCAGGCCGCCGAACTTCACGAACGGGATGTTGCGCCGGACCAGCTCGATCTCCAGCTGCGCGCTGTGGTCGGCGGCGCGGAACAGCACCGCCTGCGAGAGCAGCGCCAGCCCGGCTTCGCGCCGCGCCAGGATCTGCTCGACCACATAGCGGGCCTGGTCCGCCTCGTCGTTGACCACCACGATCTCCGGCTTCTCGGCCGAGCCGCGCTCCGACCACAGGTCCTTGGTATAGCGCTCGGCCGCCAGCCCGATCACCGCATTGGCGGCGGCCAGGATGGGCTGGGTGGAGCGGTAGTTCTGCGACAGCGTGACCATGTCCGCGGCCGGCGTGAACTGCGCGGGGAAATCGAGGATATTGCGCACCGTGGCGCCACGGAAGGCGTAGATCGACTGGGCGTCGTCGCCCACCACTGTCAGGCCGCGTCCGTCGGGCTTGAGCGCGAGCAGGATGGCGGCCTGCAGCGCATTGGTGTCCTGGTATTCGTCCACCAGCACGTGGTCGAAGCGCGCGCCCATGTCCTGCGCCAGCACGGGCTCGGCCAGCGCCTGCGCCCAGTAGAGCAGCAGGTCGTCGTAGTCGAGCACTTGTTGCTTCTGCTTGGCTTGCACGTAGCCGGCAAACAACCCGCGCAGCGCGTCCGTCCACATGGCGTAGCGTGGAAACCATTGCTTGAGCACGTCTTCGAGCGGGGCCTGCGTGTTGACCACGCGCGAGTAGATCGACAGGCAGGTTTCCTTGCGCGGAAATCGCGAAGCCTGGGCCGACAGGCCCAGGTCGTGGCGCACCACGTTCATCAGGTCGGCGGCGTCGCCGCGGTCGCAGATGGTGAAGCTGGGCGACAGGCCGAGCGTTTCCGCGTACTCGCGCAGCAGGCGCGCGCCGATGGCGTGGAAGGTGCCGGACCACGTAAGCGCCGCGCGCCCCGCCCCGGAGGCTTGCATGCCCAGCGCCTGGTCGACGATACGCTCGACCCGCCGCCCCATCTCCGACGCCGCACGGCGCGAGAACGTCAGCAACAGGATGCGGCGCGGGTCCGCGCCGCCCAGCACCAGGTGGGCAACGCGGTGCGCCAGCGTGTTGGTCTTGCCCGAGCCGGCGCCGGCGATGATCAGCAGCGGCGCCGCGGGCTCGTGCGTCACGGCCGCGCGCTGTTCCGGGTTCAGGGTGGACAGGTAGGCCGGCGTGGCGGGGGCGGCATCCACGGCATCGGGCTGCTTGACGGCGGGTGCGTCGCAAAGCACGGCGCTAGGATCGGGATCGAGTAACACGGGGCGGGGGCCTTAGGGGATGCAGGGCGCAAGTGCGCTGGCCGGCATGGGCGGGGAAAGCTGCCGGTAACTGTATATCCATACAGCCGGAATGCGCAAGCCGGGCATTGCCCGACGGCCCCTGGCAATAAAAAAAGGTGCCATGGAAGGCACCTTTTCAGCCGGAGGAGGTGGGCCGGGCAGCGGCTCAGGCCGCCTTGGCGAGCGCGCCGTCGAGCAGCTTGTGCAGCGCGTCCCACTCGGGCTCGCCCACATAGCGCTTGAGGATGCGGCCGTCCTTGTCGATCACGAAGGTGGTCGGGGTCAGCTGCACCTCGCCGAAGGCCTTGGCCGCCGCGCCGTCGGAATCCATCGCCACCTTGAACGGCAGCTTGCGTGTTTGCGCATAGTTCATCACGTACATGGGCGGGTCATAGCTCATGGCCACGGCCACGAATTCCAGGCCCTTGCCCTTGAACTTGTCATAGGTGCGGACCATGTCCGGCATTTCCTTGACGCAGGTGACGCAGCTGGTGGCCCAGAAGTTGACCAGGTAGACCTTGCCCTTGAGATCAGCGGTGCTGACCTTTTCGCCCGACAGCAGGGTGAACGTGGCGGGCGGCGCCGCATTGGCGGGGGCGATGGCGCGGTATCCGAACCAGCCCAGCACGGCGACCAGCAGCACGGCGGCAATGACAGGCCAGAGCTTGCGCGAGGCGGGAGGGGCTGCGGTGGGGGAAGCGGAGGTCGTCATGATGCTCGCCGACAGGTCAGACAAGCCACTATTCTACTGCCGCTGCCGAGGCGCTGCCGGATGCATTCACCGAGCCGCTGCGGATGCGACGATTGGCCGCAGCCGGGTGGGCCGTCGCCAGCCTCAATGCGGCCTGGTTGCCAGTGCCGAGCGGGCCTGGTCCAGCGCCTGCTCCAGGTAGGCGCCGTAGAAGTCGGGCTGCATGCCGCGCAGTGGCGTGGCCAGCGAACGGCCGCGCGCATCGAGGAAGAGCACCGTGGGTGCTACCGCCACATTGCGGCTGCGCGCCCATTCCCGCGCGGTGGTCATGCTGCCATCGGCGTTGCGCAGCGGCGTGTCGGCGGTCATGTCGAGCTCGCGCGCCTCGATTTCGCCCGCCGCGGCCTGCGGGCCGAGATAGTTGCGGCGCACCGTTTCGCAGTACACGCAGCCGGGCAGCGTTACCAGCACCACCAGGGGCTCGCCCCGGCTGGCCGCGGCGGCGGCCTGGGTGGCCAGATCGTTGGCCGGGGGCAGATGGGCCGTGGCGGCCAGGGCGCCGGTGCTCGCCGCTACCAGGACGGCCCCCAGCATTGCCACGCCGGCATGGCATGCGGTGCGAAAGACACCCCAACGGGATGGCTGCATGGACCGGATCGACGGCTGGGTTTGCATTGGCGGGCAATGTGGATGAGCGCTGGCACGCGGGTTCCACGATAATAGCGGCTTATTTCCGCATTCGCCGCCCTGATGCCCCACGCCTGTTTCCCACGGTATTTCCGCTTGTCGCAGTCCTCGCTTGCCAAAGCCATCGTCCTGGGCGCGCTCGGCGCCGGGCTGTTCGCGTGTTCGCCCCGCTATGACTGGCGCACCATCCAGTCCAATGAAGGTGCGTACGCGGCGCTCTATCCCGGCAAGCCGTCCGGCGCCGCGCGCGAGGTTTCCATCGCCGGGCGCAAGCTGCCCATGACGATGGACGCGGCCCGGGTCGACGAGACCTTGTTCGCCGTGGGTGTCGTGACCTTGCCAGCCGACGATGCCGAGTTGCGGCAGGCGGCGCTGGATGCCATGCAGAAGGGCTTGCTCGGCAACCTCGGGCCGCACCCCGCCGATGCCGTCAAGACCCGCAAGGTGACAGTGATGTCGGCCGCATCGCCGGCCGTGGCGCTAGACGGCCTGGAGGTGCAGGTGGCCGCGGTATCGCCACAGGACCAGGCGCCACGCAGGCTGACGGCGCGGCTGGTGGCGTCGGGCGTGCATGTCTACCAGGCGGTCGTGCTGGAGGCGGGAGACGCCGCGCGCGACCAGCGCCAGGCGGAACAGATCGACCAGTTCCTGACGGGTTTCCACCCGTTTTGAGCCGAGCGCGTCGAGATTCAAGACAGATTTCAAGACAGTTTTATTTCCAGGGAGTAACGCAATGCGTTGGGATGTTTGGCTGGCCTATTTCGCGGCCTGTTGGGTGATTGCCGTGTCGCCGGGATCTGGCGCGGTGCTGTCGATGAGCCATGGCCTGTCCTACGGCCTGCGCAAGACCACCACCACGATCTTTGGCTTGCAGACCGGGCTGGTCATCATCCTGCTAGTGGCCGGCGGCGGCCTGGGCGCACTGCTGGTGGCCTCCGAGCACGCCTTCGCCGTGGTCAAGACGATCGGCGCGCTCTACCTGATCTACATCGGCGTGCAGCAATGGCGCGCGCGGGTGGACGGCGGCCAGGACGATGCCGCGCAGGGCACGCAAGCGCCTCGCGTGGCCGCGCTGAGCCCGCGCCGGCGTTTTGCCACGGGCTTGCTGACCAACGTGACCAACCCCAAGGGCATCATCTTCATGGTGGCGGTGTTGCCGCAGTTCATCGATCCCGCCCATGCGCTCGGGCCCCAGCTTGCCATCCTGGCCGCGACCATGTGCGGCGTGGACCTGGTGGTGATGCACGGCTACGCGCTGCTGGCCTCGCGCATGCGCGGCCTGTTGCGCAATGCGCGCGCGGTGCGCTGGCAGAACCGGATCTTCGGCAGCGTGCTGGTGGCCGTTGGCGCGGCGCTGTTCTTCGTCAGGCGCCATCCGGCGTGAGATGCGAGGGCCGGCATCCACGCCGGCCCGGTCCAGCTATAAAACGGTTTGCCCATCTATCGCTGGCTTCCCGCGGGTGCGTTTGCTTCAATGAGTAAGACGAGGGCAACCTAAGCGGAGGCAAGCAATGCGAAGCTCTTCCCCACAGCAGGCTCCATTGCATGCGCTGCCGGCCCACACCGTGCCGCCGCCCGAGGATCCGTTGCCTCCGGGCGTGCCGCCTGACCTCCCGCCGATCGAAGAACCCCCGCCCCCATCGGAACCCCCGGTGGCCGTGCCGCCGCCCCGGGGTTGATGGCTAGGGTGTGCGCAACGCGCGCCGGTACTGGATAGCTTCGGCTACATGGCTGGGCTGCAACAGCTCGGTCCCCTCCAGATCGGCAATCGTGCGGGCGATCTTCAGCGCCCGGAAATACGCGCGTGCCGACCACGCCAGTTTGGTCATGGCGCTGCGCAGCAGCGCCTGTGCCTCTGGCGTGAGCGGGCAGTGCTCGTCGATTTCGCGCCCGGCGAGGGCCGCGTTGGGCTTGCCCTGGCGCGACTGCTGCAGGGCGCGGGCGGCAAGCACGCGCTGGCGCACCTCGGCGCTGGACTCGCCGGGCGGGCCGTCGAGCATTTCCTGCTGGTCTTGCGCCGGCACCTCCACTTGCAGGTCGATGCGGTCGAGCAGGGGCCCGGACAGCCTGGACTGGTAGCGCAGCACCTGGTCCGGCGTGCACCGGCACGGGCGCGACGGGTGTCCCAGGTAGCCGCACGGGCAGGGATTCATGGCGGCGACAAACTGGAAGCGGGCGGGGAAGTCGGCCTGGCGCGTGGCGCGCGAGATGGTGACGCGGCCGGATTCGAGCGGTTCGCGCAGGACTTCCAGCACCCGGCGGTCGAATTCCGGTAGTTCATCCAGGAACAACACGCCCTGGTGCGCCAGCGAGATTTCGCCGGGGCGAGGATTGCTCCCGCCGCCCACCAGCGCCGCCGCCGACGCGGTGTGGTGTGGCGACCGGTAGGGACGCTCGCGCCATCGGGCGGGATGAAAGCCGTTGGTGGTCAGGCTCTGCACCGCGGCGGATTCCAGCGCTTCGTCCAGCGTCATGGGCGGCAGCAGGCCGGGAAAACGCTGCGCCAGCATGGACTTGCCGGTGCCGGGCGGCCCGACCAGCAGGGCCGAATGTTGCCCTGCCGCCGCGATCTCCATGGCGCGGCGCGCTTGCGCCTGTCCCCGGACGTCACACATGTCCGGGCCGGCCGGGTCGCCCCCGGCGATCTCCACGAGCGGCTCCGCACGCGCCAGCCGATCCTCCGGCAGCGGGCCAAGGTGAGCACAGACTTCCAGCAGGGAGCGCGCCGCATATACCGTCACGCCGTCGATCAGGGCTGCCTCGGGCGCGTTTTCCGCTGCCACCACGAAGCTGCGCGGCGGGCCTTCGCCAGCGGCTTGCCGCGCCGCGTTGTCACGCCCCAGGCCCATGGCCATGGCCAGGGCCCCGCGTACCGGACGCAGTTCGCCGGACAGGGACAACTCGCCGGCGAACTCGCTGGCGCCCAGGCCGTCCATCGGGACCTGCCCGCTCGCGGCGAGGATGCCCAGCGCGATCGGCAGGTCAAAGCGCCCGGACTCCTTGGGCAGGTCGGCAGGCGCCAGGTTTACCGTGATCCGCCGGCTGGGAAACTCCAGGCCGCTGTTGAGGATCGCCGCGCGCACCCGCTCGCGGCTCTCGCGCACCTCGGTATCTGCCAGGCCGACGATGTTGAAGACGGGCAAGCCGTTGGCCAGGTGCACCTCGACCGATACCAGTGGCGCCTCGAGGCCGGTCAGCGCCCGGCTGCGCAGGAGGGCGAGGCTCATTTCACTCCGAAATGCATCAAGGAAGTGTTAACGAAAATGGCCGCCGGAGTACGGCGGCCATTCTGGCGGTCGGGGGGTGCGTCGAGGATCATCGGATCCACAGGACCCCTCTGACACGCACGGGACGCTGCAAGGGCTTCAGCCCGAAACAGGCGTGTCGGACCCGCCTGCGGAGCGGCTTTCCAGCGCCTGCACGCGGGCTTCCAGTTCTTCCAGGCGCGCGCGGGTGCGTGCCAGCACCTGCGATTGGACGTCGAATTCCTCGCGGGTGACCAGGTCGAGCTTGGAAAACCCCTGCGTCATCATGCTGCGGACGTTTTTCTCGATGTCCTTGGCCGGCGAATTGCGCAGGGCTTCGCTGATCTTGGCCTGGAAATCGTTGAAGAGATCGGTGGGTTTCATACTGGTTCTCCTTTTGCACCGCCTTGGTGCGATAACTGGGTGGGCGGGATTCGGCATGCTGCATCGCGGTGCACCGAAACGGGGTGCGGACAAACGCGGTGCGTGCACGGCACTTGCCGCCGGCATGGTCCGATTATCACGCTTCAAGCGTCCCCGGGAAAGCGCCAGCGCGGGCTGGTAACACCTTTTAACGTCAGTAAGTTCGCTGGGAGACCGTCGGTCTCGTCCATTTTGATGCCTTTTTGCGCACAAAATGACGCTCTCATGCCTCGACTCCAACCTGGCACGGCAGTTGCAGTAATGGTGACAGGAGCCTCGTTCTACAAACTACTTTCAAACACACGAGTACCGAGCCAGAGGAAAAGGAGAATAAACCCATGAAGAAGTTGGCCCTTGCAGTCAGCGCCAGTGCAGTTGTGCTTTGCGGGCTCGCCCCCGCCGCCTTCGCCCAGAGCAGTGCGCAGGAGGGAGGTGCACCTACCGACGCCGCTGCCGCCGCCGAGGCCTCGCCGCACACCTTCACCGCCAACGTGACCGTGGCCAGTGAGTATCGCTATCGCGGCTTGATGCAGACCAATCGCCGCCCGGCCATCCAGGGCGGGTTCGACTACTCGCATTCGAGCGGTTTCTACGTGGGTAACTGGAATTCGAGCATCAGCTGGCTCGGCGACAGCAATCCGAAAGTCTCGGCGCCGATCGAGATGGACTTCTACGGTGGCTTCAAGAACACGGTGACGCTGGCTGGCCTGGAGTGGAACTATGACGCAGGCGTGCTGCAGTACTACTACCCGGGCGATTACCCGAACGGCTTCACGCGCCCGTACACCACGGAGCTGTATGTCGGCGCCGGCGCTGGCCCGGTGTTCTTCAAATATTCGCAGGCGCTGACCAACCTGTTCGGCTTCGCTGACAGCAAGTACAGCTACTACGCCGACCTGTCGGCCAATGTGCCGCTGAACTTCTGGGACCTGACGCTCAATGCCCACGTCGGCTACCAGAACGTGAAGCACGTGAACAGCGCCTCGTACACGGACTGGAAGCTCGGGCTGACCAAGGACCTGGGCAAAGGCTTCGCGCTGGCGATTGCTTATATCGACACCAATGCGCACAAGTCGGTCTACACCAACTCGTATGGCCGCTACGTGGGCAAGGCTACCGCCTGGGCTTCAATCACAAAGACTTTCTAAACACGCATCAGGTCGAGCGGGCGCCGGACGCGAGGCCGGGCCGTCCCGCTCAGAGGAGAAATCGGATGAAACTGATCATCGCCGTCATCAAGCCGTTCAAGCTCGACGAGGTGCGCGAAGCGCTCTCGGACGTGGGCGTGTCCGGCATCACCGTGACTGAAGTCAAGGGCTTCGGCCGCCAGAAGGGCCACACCGAGCTGTACCGGGGCGCAGAATACATCGTGGATTTCCTGCCCAAGGTGAAGATCGAAGTGGCCGTCCCGGACGACGTGGTCGACCGGGCCATCGAGGCGATCGAGAAATCGGCGCGAACCGGCAAGATTGGCGACGGCAAGATCTTTGTCGCCCCCATCGAGCAGGTCATCCGCATCCGCACCGGCGAGACCGGCGGCGACGCGCTGTGACGCACAGCCCAACGACAAGAGGTTAATCACAATGAAATCCTGGTTCAAGCGCATCCTGACAACCGGCGCCATGGCGCTGGCCCTGGGCACGGCCGGCATCGGCATGTCCACCCACGCTGTGGCGCAGGACAAGCCCGCAGCCGAAGCCTCGGCACCGGCCGCCGCCGCGGCACCGGCCCCGGCTGCCGCCGCTCCCGCGGCAGCGGCGCCTGCCGCTGCTGCTCCTGCCGCCGCTGCAGCTGCAGCTCCCGCTGCCGCGCCCGCACCCGTGCCCAACAAGGGCGATACCGCCTGGCTGCTGGTCTCCACGGCCTTCGTGATCCTGATGACGCTGCCCGGCCTGGCACTGTTCTACGGCGGCCTGGTCCGCTCGAAGAACATGTTGTCGGTGCTGATGCAATGCCTGGTGATCTTCTCGCTGGTGTCGCTGCTGTGGGCCGTCTACGGCTACAGCTTTGCCTTCACCGAGGGTAACGCCTTCTTTGGCGGCACCGACCGGCTCTTCATGAAGGGGCTCAACGCCGATGCCGTGGCTGCCACCTTCTCCAAGGGCGTGGTGGTACCGGAACTGGCTTACTTCGCCTTCCAGTGCGCCTTCGCAGCCATTACCTGCGGCCTGATCATCGGCGCTTTCGCCGAACGTGCCAAGTTCTCGGCGGTGCTGGTCTTCGTGGTGCTGTGGTTCACCTTCTCGTACATCCCGATGGCCCATATGGTCTGGTTCTGGCCTGGTCCTGACCTGTACACCGACGCGGCAGCCGGCACGGCAGCCACGGCCAAGGGCGGCTGGCTGTTCCAGAAGGGCGCGCTCGACTTCGCTGGCGGCACGGTGGTGCACATCAACGCAGCCGTGGCTGGCCTGGTGGGGGCCTTCATGTTCGGCAAGCGGATCGGCTTTGGCCGTGAGGCCCTGCGTCCGCACAGCCTGACCTTCACCATGGTCGGCGCCTCGCTGCTGTGGTTCGGCTGGTTCGGTTTCAACGCCGGCTCGGCGCTGGAAGCCAACGGCTCGGCCGCGCTGGCCTTCGTCAACACCCTGCTGGCAACCTGCGCCGCGGTGCTGTCCTGGACCTTCGGCGAGTGGATCAGCAAGGGCAAGCCCTCGATGCTGGGCGGTGCTTCGGGGGCGGTTGCCGGCCTGGTGGCCATCACCCCGGCGGCCGGTTTCGTCGGCCCGATGGGCTCGATCGTGATCGGCATCGCTGCTGGCCTGCTGTGCCTGTGGGGCGTGACCGGCCTGAAGAAGCTGCTGGGCATGGACGACTCCCTGGACGTCTTCGGCGTGCACGGCGTGGGCGGCATCCTGGGTGCGCTCCTGACCGGCGTGTTTGCCGCGCCGAGCCTGGGCGGCACGGGGATCTACGACTACGTGGCCAACAAGGTCTCGGACGACTATTCGATCATGGGCCAGTTGTGGATCCAGTTCCAAGGCGTGCTCACCACCATCGTGTGGTCGGGTGTGGTGGCCTTCGTGGCCTTCAAGCTGGTGGATATGCTGATCGGCCTGCGGGTGCCGGAAGAAGAAGAACGCGAGGGTCTGGACATCACCTCGCACGGCGAGACCGCATACGAAGCCTGATCGTAAAGGTGTTGTGCTGGAGAGCTGATTGGGAATCTTCTCTCAGGAGTTTCGCCCGGCCTTGTGCCGGGCTTTTTTCATGTGTGGCGTCCGCCGCGGGCGGTCGGGCCAGGCGGAAAGCGGAGCCGGCGGTTTTTTCGCAAAGTGCTTAAATCCGATCTTAAAAAGCTTCAATTGTTTTTGAGGGGGAGCGCACATACAGTGCCACTGAGGCAGTTTCCTCCACCTGCAGAACGCTCCCCGTATCTGTCAGGCCATTTGAAAGCGCGGCTCCGGTCGTGCTTTTTTTTTGCCTCCCGGCCCTGCTGGCAGGCCGCCCGGAAGTGCTTCGGATTCCTCCTGGGCCCCCCCCTTTTATTCCGGGCGCCCATCCCCATATCCGTATCCCTTATCCCTTATGCCGGCGCTCGCATATGCTTATTCAGGCAGCGCCAGCAGCCAATTGGCCGTTCCTCTACAATCTGGGCGAACGATAAAGACGATCAATAGGATGTTTATGGTCCCGCATCTCATCACCGCGCTGAACGGTCCGCTGCTCGAGCTGGAAAAAAAGATCCTGGATGCGACGCCGTCCATCGAGCGCTGGTTCAGGCTGGAATGGCAGGAACATACGCCTCCGTTCTACTGTTCGGTCGACCTGCGCAACGCCGGCTTCAAGCTGGCCCCGGTCGATACCAACCTGTTCCCTGGCGGGTTCAACAACCTGGCGCCTGAAATGCTGCCGCTGGCCGTCCAGGCGGCCATGGCGGCGATCGAGAAGATCTGCCCCGACGCCAAGAACCTGCTGCTGATCCCCGAGCGTCACACGCGCAACATGTTCTACCTGCAGAACGTGGCGCGGCTGTCGCTGATCATGCGCCAGGCCGGCCTCAACGTCCGCCTGGGCTCGCTGTCCGAAGACATCACCGAACCCACGCCGATCGAGCTGCCTGATGGGCAGACGCTGGTGGTGGAACCGCTGGCCCGCCTGGGCGCGCGCGGCCGCCGCCTGGGGCTCAAGGACTTCGATCCCTGCTCGATCCTGCTCAACAACGATCTCTCCGCCGGCGTTCCCCCGATCCTGGAGAACATCAGCGAGCAATACCTGCTGCCGCCGCTGCACGCGGGCTGGTCGACGCGCCGCAAGTCGAGCCACTTCTCGGCCTACGACGAAGTGGCCAAGAAGTTCGCCAAGCTGATCGACGTCGATCCGTGGATGGTCAACCCGTACTTCGCCAAGTGCGGTGGCATCGATTTCCATGAGCGCATTGGCGAGGAGGCGCTGGCCGACTCGGTCGAAGGCGTGCTCAAGAAGATCGCCAAGAAGTACCGCGAATACGGCATCAAGGAAACGCCGTATGTGGTGGTCAAGGCCGATGCCGGCACCTACGGCATGGGCATCATGACCATCAAGGATGCGTCCGAGATCAAGGGGCTGAACCGCAAGGAACGCAACAAGATGAGCGTCGTCAAGGAAGGCCTCGAGGTCAATGACGTCATCATCCAGGAAGGCGTGCACACCTTCGAGAAGGTCAACGAGGCGGTGGCCGAGCCCGTGGTGTACATGATCGACCGCTATGTGGTCGGCGGCTTCTACCGCGTCCATACCGGCCGCGGCAACGACGAGAACCTGAATGCGCCGGGCGCGCATTTCGTGCCGCTGGCGTTCGCGCCCAACGGCATTCCGGATAGCCACGCCAAGCCGGGCGCGGCCGTGCCGAACCGCTTCTATATGTATGGTGTGGTGGCGCGGCTGGCTTTGCTGGCGGCGTCGCTGGAACTCGAGAAGACCGACCCCAATCCGATTCTCTGAGACAAACGCTGCGACCGGGACGAGCCAACATGCGCATTCTGTTTATTACCGACCCGCTGGACACCTTCAAGACCTACAAGGACTCGACCTACGCCATGATGGTGGAGGCGGTGGAACGCGGCCATGAGCTGTTTGCCTGCCTGCAGTCGCAACTGTCGCTCTCGGCCCATCAGGTCGAAGCCGTGGTGCGTGCGCTGCAGCTGACCGGCGACGCCCACGACTGGTACCGCGCGGGCGAGCCCAGCCTGCAGCCGCTGACCGGCTTCGATGCGATCGTGATGCGCAAGGATCCGCCCTTCGACATGGAGTACGTGACCAGCACCTGGCTGCTGGAGCTGGCTGAGTCGCAGGGCGCCAATGTGTTCAACAAGCCACAGGCGATCCGCGACCATTCCGAAAAGCTGGCGATTGCCCGCTATCCCGAATACATCACGCCGACCCTGGTCACCCGTGACGCGGATCGTATTCGCGCGTTCCACGCGGAGCATCGTGATGTGATACTCAAGCCGCTCGATGGCATGGGCGGGATGGGGATCTTCCGGGTTGGCGCGGACGGCCTGAATCTTGGCGCCATCATCGAGACGCTGGGGGAAAACGGCGCGCGCACGCTGATGGTGCAGCGTTATATTCCCGAGATCAAGGACGGCGACAAGCGCATCCTGCTGATCGGCGGCGTGCCAGTGCCGTACTCGCTGGCGCGCATTCCCAAGGACGGCGAAGTGCGCGGCAACCTGGCGGCGGGCGGCACCGGCCGGGCCCAGGAGCTCTCGGCGCGCGATCGCGAGATCGCCGAGGCGCTGGCCCCGGGCCTGTGGGAACAAGGCCTGCTGCTGGTTGGGCTGGACGTGATCGGCAATTACCTGACCGAGGTCAATGTGACGAGCCCGACGTGCTTCCAGGAGATCACGCAGCAGACCGGGTTCCAGGTGGCCGCCATGTTCATCGACGCGCTCGAGCACGCGGTACAGGCGCGTTCGCGCTGAATCACGGGCGGACTGCCTGCTACAATCGCGTCAATCCAACGGATTCACCACCATGGCAGGCATCCTGATCATCGCGCACGCCCCGCTGGCTTCGGCATTGCGCGAGTGCGCCGCCCACGTCTACTGCGGCCAGCCCCAACGGCTCGAGGCGATCGACGTCATGCCGGATGCCGAGCCCGCCGCCGTGCTGGCCGAGGCCCGGCGCCGCCTGGCCGAGGTTAGCGAAGACAACGGCGCACTGGTGTTGACCGATATCTTCGGCGCCACGCCGGCCAACATTGCCGCCCGCCTCGCCGAGCCGGGCCGCGTCAAGGTGCTTGCCGGCGTCAACCTTCCCATGCTGGTGCGCGCCATCTGCTACCGTGCCGAGAAACTCGACCAGCTCGCCCTCAAGGCGCTGGCGGGGGGCTCGCAGGGTGTGCTGCAGGTAGGCTCCACCACCGTCCAGAACCAGATCGCAAATCATCCCGACAAATATGCTGCAGAGGGACACCAACATAATCAATAAGCTTGGGCTGCATGCCCGTGCTTCCGCCAAGCTGACGCAACTGGCGGGCAACTTCGTCAGTCAGGTCAAGATGTCGCGCAATGGTCGGCAGGTCGACGCCAAAAGCATCATGGGTGTGATGATGCTGGCCGCCGGCATCGGCTCGACCGTGACCATCGAAACCGACGGACCCGATGAGCAAGAGGCCATGGACGCGTTGCTGGCGCTCATCGCCAATCGCTTCGGAGAAGGGGAGTAGGAGGCCGATTCGGGATGAAGGGCGGCGGCACTGAACGCCGCGGCGGGCCTGGCCGGGGCCGCTTCGCCGCATCCTGAGCCGTTTCCAAGGTGGCTGGCCCTGGCCAGACTTTTTAAACGTTCCTGACGGAGCGGTACATGCCATTTGCCCTGCACGGCATCCCGGTCTCGCGCGGCGTCGCCATCGGGCGCGCGCATTTGCTGGCGCCTGCCGCGCTCGATGTCTCCCATTACCTGGTCGACGAAGACCGGCTTGATGCCGAGGTCGAGCGCCTGCGCTCGGCGCGCGCGGCGGTGCGGGCCGAGCTGGTCACGCTCAAGCGGGATCTGCCGCGCGAGGCGCCGGAAGAACTGGGCGCCTTCCTCGACGTGCATGCCATGATCCTCGATGACGAGGCGCTGGCGCGCGAGCCCGAGGCACTGATCCGCAACCGGCGCTACAACGCCGAATGGGCGCTGACCACGCGGCTCGAAGAGCTGATGCGCCAGTTCGACGAAATCGAGGACGAATACCTGCGCGAGCGCAAGGCGGACATCCGCCAGGTGGTCGAGCGCATTCTCAAGGTGCTGGCCGGCGCGGCCGTGCTGGCCCCGGCCCCTGTGCCGCCTTCCTCGCTGGCCCCGGATGGCGAGCCGGCGCCCGGCGTGATCGTGGTTGCCCACGACATCTCGCCGGCCGACATGCTGCAGTTCCGCCACACCGTGTTCCACGGCTTCGTGACCGACCTTGGCGGACGCACTTCCCATACCGCCATCGTGGCGCGCAGCCTCGACATCCCCGCCGCCGTGGGCGTGCAGAGCGCCAGCGAGCTGATCCGCCAGGACGACTGGGTCATCATCGACGGCGATGCCGGCCTTGTCATCGTGGATCCATCCGCGATCATCCTCGAGGAGTACCGCCACCGGCAGAGCGAGCGCGCGCTGGAAAAGAAGCGCCTGCAGCGCCTGCGCCATACGCCTGCGGTGACCCTGGACGGGCTCGAGATCGACCTGCTGGCCAATATCGAGATGGCGGAGGATGCCACCGCAGCGCTGACCGCGGGCGCGGTTGGCGTGGGCCTGTTCCGCTCCGAATTCCTGTTCATGAACCGGCGCGGCGAGCTGCCCGACGAGGAAGAGCAATTCGAGGCGTACCGCGGCGCCGTGGACGCCATGCACGGGCTGCCCGTCACGATCCGCACCATCGATATCGGCGCCGACAAGCCACTGGATGGCCGAGACGGCCGGGATGGGCGCGGCGACGATTTCGAGACGGC
Organism: Cupriavidus sp. CuC1; assembly: GCF_044627735.1. Taxonomy (NCBI): domain Bacteria; kingdom Pseudomonadati; phylum Pseudomonadota; class Betaproteobacteria; order Burkholderiales; family Burkholderiaceae; genus Cupriavidus; species Cupriavidus sp. CuC1. The sequence continues at coordinate 106,199 of NZ_JBIUHC010000002.1, forward strand.
CCTCAATCCGGCGTTGGGCTTGCGCGCGATCCGCTGGTCGCTGTCCGAGCCGGCCATGTTCCTGACCCAGTTGCGCGCGCTGCTGCGTGCCTCGGCCTTTGGCCCCGTGCGGCTGCTGATCCCGATGCTGGCCCATGCCCGCGAGATCGACCAGACCCTGGACCTGATCGCGCAGGCCAAGCGCCAGCTCGACGCGCGCGGCCAGGCGTTCGACCCCAACATCAAGGTCGGGGCGATGATCGAGATCCCCGCCGCCGTGCTGATGCTGCCGCTGTTCCTGCGGCGCATGGATTTCCTCTCCATCGGCACCAACGACCTGATCCAGTACACGCTGGCCATCGATCGTGCCGACAACGCCGTGGCGCATCTCTACGACCCGCTGCACCCGGCGGTGCTGCAACTGATCGCCCGCACCATCCGCGAGGCCAACCGCGCGGGCGTGCCGGTGGCGGTGTGCGGCGAGATGGCCGGGGACCCCGCCATGACGCGCCTGCTGCTGGGCATGGGGCTGCGCGAGTTCTCGATGCATCCCTCGCAGTTGCTGCGGGTCAAGCAGGAAGTCCTGCATGCCGACTGCGAGCGACTGGAGCGGCTGGTGGAGCAGGTGCTGAGCGCTTACGAGCCGGAGGAGCTCGCCTGCGCGCTGAAGCTGCTCTGACAACCCTGGCTGCATTAAGGTTTTTACGAAAATCCAACGCCGTGCAGATGGTTTATGAGGCACTTTTCCGCCAGTTGTGACGTTCCCTTTATCTGCAATTCCCGGGCTAAGTGCCGTGTTCTTGGCATGTACCTTTTGTGATTTAATGGGAATTGTTATCATTTTCGATCTCTGATATTCTGACGTACATCGCGGGTGACATGCTGGTGTCGCCCCTCTCCCAAGGAGGGATTTGTGTACGTTTGCATCTGCAATCAGGTTACCGACCGAGAAATTCACGGTGCTGCGCATCTAGGGGTGTCCACGCTCGACGAGCTGGCCGAAACGCTGGGTGTTGGCACGTGCTGTGGCCGCTGCCGCGAATGCGCCCAACAGGTGCTTTGCGAAGGCGTCGCGGCGGTACGCAATGTGACGGTCGCGACGATCCGCATTGCAGACATTTCCTCCTGTTCGCCGTCGGGGCCACGTGCCATAATGGACACTCGGGACCCGGCAGTCGCGAACGACCAGCGCACCGAGCTGGTTGCTTAAACTCGCCCGCAACTATCAGGTTGCGGCGCGTATTCGCTTGTGTTGACTGCCTGCGGCGCGCCTTGCGCCGCTTCGCGTTTTTGCGGGGGCCCGTTGCAACAAGGAGCCTCCAATGAAAGGTGACAAGAAGGTCATCCAGCATCTGAACGCGCAGCTGAAGAACGAGCTGACCGCGATCAACCAGTACTTCCTGCACGCTCGCATGTACCGCCACTGGGGCCTGAAGAAGCTCGGCGACATCGAGTACAAGGAGTCCATCGGTGAGATGAAGCATGCCGACCGCCTGATCGATCGCATCCTGATGCTTGATGGCCTGCCCAATCTGCAGGACCTCAACAAGCTGCTGCTGGGCGAAGACACCCCGGAAATGCTCAAGTGCGACCTGAAGCTGGAGCAAGGCGCGCATGCCACCGTCAAGGAAGGCATCACGTACTGCGAATCGGTGGGCGACTACGTTAGCCGCGAGATCCTGGTCGACATCCTGACCGATACCGAAGAGCACATCGAATTCCTCGAAACGCAGCTCGACCTGATCGACAAGGTTGGCCTGCCGAACTATCTGCAATCGCAGATGGAGCCGGGCGAGCAGTAATCCGCCCAGCAGCCGGCCGCAAGTTCGCAAGAACCCAGTGGCCGCACCCGCGCGGCACCACTCGGTGCTGCCGGCTCTGCCCGCATCCGGGCGGTAACCCCTATCATTCAGATTCCCATTCTTTCCCCCGCCTCACCGTCTTGCCAGGGCCGCTGTTCGCGCCAGCTTGCGCGCGATCCGCCTATGCTGCGGTAAAGGGCGCCGAATCGGCATCGCACGACACCACACCACACCACACCACACCAAATGACAGGAGTCAGCATCATGGAAGACCCGATCCGCCTGACGCAGTACAGCCATGGTGCCGGCTGCGGGTGCAAGATTTCGCCGCAGGTGCTCGACGTGATCCTTGCCGGCAGCGGCAACCAACACCTGGACCCGCGCCTGTGGGTGGGCAATGCCTCGCGCGACGATGCGGCGGTCTATGCGCTGGATGGGCTGGAGCAGGGCCGTGGCGTGGTATCCACCACCGATTTCTTCATGCCGATCGTCGATGATCCGTTCGACTTCGGACGCATCGCTGCCACCAACGCCATCAGCGACGTCTATGCCATGGGCGGCGATCCGCTGCTGGCCATCGCCATCCTCGGCTGGCCGGTGAAGCTGCTGCCGCCCGAGGTGGCGCGCGAGGTGGTGGCCGGTGGGCGCCGTGCCTGCGAGGACGCGGGCATTCCGCTGGCCGGCGGGCATTCCATCGATGCCCCGGAGCCTATCTTCGGGCTCGCGGTGACTGGCGTGGTCGACCGCGCGCACCTGAAACGCAACGACACCGCGACCGCCGGCTGCCGTCTCTACCTGACCAAGCCGCTGGGCATCGGCGTGCTGACCACCGCCGAGAAGCAGGGCAAGCTGCGCGCCGAGGATGTCAACCTGGCGCGCGACTGGATGTGCGTGCTCAATCGTCCCGGCAGCCGCTTCGGCAAGCTGGCCGGCGTGCGGGCCATGACGGATGTGACCGGCTTTGGCCTGCTCGGGCACCTTGTCGAGATGGCCGACGGCAGCCGCCTCACAGCGCGTCTTGACTATGCCGCCGTGCCGCTGCTGCCGGAAGTGCTGCGCTACGTCGAGGCCGGTTGCGTGCCGGGCGGCACCCAGCGCAACTTCGAAAGCTACGGCGCACGGATTGGCGCCGGCATCGACAATCAGGGCGGCGCGTTGAGCGAGGTGCAGCGCGCCTTGCTGTGCGATCCGCAGACCAGCGGCGGCTTGCTGGTGGCGGTCGAGCCTCCTGGCGAGGCCGATTTCCATGCGGCTTGCGCGGAGTTTGGCCTGGTGCTGGCGCCGGTTGGCGAATTCGTCGCGCAGGGCCGGTATGCCGTCGAGGTGATCTGATGCGCGAGGATACGGCGGATTTCCGGCAGCTCTTTCTTTCCGGCGCGCCGCTGCTCGATGCGCGCGCGCCGGTGGAGTTCGCGCGTGGCGCGTTTCCGGGCGCGGTCAACCTGCCGCTGATGGACGATGCCGAGCGGCATCAGGTGGGCTTGCGCTACGAGGAGCAAGGGCCGCAGGCCGCGATCGCGCTAGGCCACCAGCTTGTGACCGGCGAAATCCGCGCGGCGCGAACCGCGGGCTGGGCGGCCTTTGCGCGGGCGCATCCCGACGGCTACCTGTACTGCTTCCGCGGCGGCATGCGCTCGCAGATCGTGCAGCAGTGGTTGCGCGAGGACGCCGGCATCGCTTATCCGCGCGTCACGGGCGGCTACAAGGCGATGCGCAGCTTCCTGATCGAGACCCTCGATGCCGCCGCCGCCGAATGCAGCCTGCTGGTGCTGGGCGGCATGACCGGGAGTGGCAAGACCGAGCTGATCACTGACCTGGTCACGGGCCCGAACGGCTGCCAGGACGCCGCCATCGACCTGGAGGGCCAGGCCCGCCATCGCGGGTCCAGCTTTGGCCGGCGCGCGGTGGCGCAGCCTACGCAGATCGATTTCGAGAATGTCCTGGCGATTGCGCTGCTGCGCCATCGCGCGGCCGGGTTGCCGGCGCTGGTAGTCGAGGACGAGGGGCGCTTCATCGGCGCGCGCAACCTGCCTCCGGCCTTCTACCAGGCAATTCAGGTGGCGCCGCTGGTCTGGCTGGAGGAATCCTTCGAGGCGCGCATGCATCGCGTGCTGGAGGACTACGTGCTTGGCCTGTCGGCGGAGTTCATGGCGGCGCTGGGTGAGCAGGCTGGTTTCGCTGCCTACGCGGCGCGCCTGCGCGATGCCATGGCGGCCATTGCCAAGCGGCTCGGCGGCACGCGCTACGAGCGGCTCTCGGACTTGCTGGACCAAGCGCTGGCGCGCCAGGAGGAAACGGGCGATGCCGACCTGCATCTGGGCTGGATCGCCTTGCTCCTGCAGCAATACTACGACCCGATGTATGCCTACCAGCGCGAACAGCGCGAGGCCAGGATCGTGTTCCGCGGCGAGCGCGCCGCGGTGCTGGCTTTCCTGCGCGAGCGAACTCGCGCTTGAATGCGCGCGGGTCGCTTAGCGGGAGCTTCGGGGGAGCTTAGGGGGCGGCTTGCGCGTGCGCGCCAGCGCAGACTTCGCAATCGGCCACGCGCGCGAGGCGCATCGTGGTCCATTCCATGCCAAGCGCATCGACCATCAGCAGGCGGCCGGCCAGGGTGGTGCCAACGCCCATCAGCAGCTTGAGGGCCTCGGCCGCCTGCACCGTGCCCACCATCCCCACCAGCGGCGCAAACACGCCCATGGTGGCGCAAGCCACCTCCTGCGCCGGCTGCGAGGGCGGGAACAGGCAGGCATAGCAGGGGGCGCCCGGCTGGCGGTGGTCGAACACGCTGATCTGCCCATCGAAGCGCAGGGCCGCGCCGGACACCAGCGGCACGCTGTGCTGCACGCAGGCGCGGTTGACGGCCTGGCGCGTGTCGAAGTTGTCGCTGCAATCGAGCACCACGCCGGCATCGGCCACCAGGCGTGCCAGTTCGGCGGCGCCCACGCGTGCCCGCACCAGGCGCACGTCGATGCCCGGGTTGATGCGCAGCATGCCCTCGCGCGCCGATTCCACCTTGGGGCGTCCGACATTGGCGGTAGTGTGGATCACCTGGCGCTGCAGGTTGGTCAGGTCGACCACGTCGTCGTCGACCACGGTGATGGTGCCCACGCCGGCCGAGGCCAGGTAGGGCAGGGCGGCAGCGCCCAGGCCGCCCGCGCCGATCACCAGCGCGTGGCTGGCAAGCAGCCGGCTCTGGCCCTCGATGCCGAGTTCGTCGAGCAGGATATGCCGCGAATAGCGCAGCAGTTGATCGTCGTTCATGGCTTGCAATGCAAAAGCGGCCCCGCGGGGCCGCTGTATTCATCAGGATTTCAGGGAGCCTTGCCGGTCGGCGTGCCCAGCGGTGTTCCGAGCGGGGCGCTCGCAGGTGGCGCGCCGGCCGGTGCCTTGGTGGCCGGCTTGGCCGGGGTAGCCGCCTTGGCCGCCGGCTTGGCCGGCTTGTCCGACGTGGCCACGGCTTCGAGCTTGGACTTGGAGCGCTTGACCGGCTGGCCTTCGAGCTGGGCGATGGCTTGCTGCAGCATGAAGTCCTCGGCCGTGCCGAACTCGATCGGCTTCTTCTTGCGTTCCTTGTCGCGCTCTTCCGGCGTCTTCTTGGCGTTTTCTTCCTCGAGTCGGCGCAGTTCCTCGACGCGGCGCTGTTCGCGCTCGTTCATCTCGGGCTCTTCCGATTCCTGCTTGTTGTGCAGGTGGCGCTCGGTGTCGATCTCGCGGGTGATCAGCGCGTCGTCAGGATCGCCTTCCGGGTTCTGGTCGACCGGGATGTCCGGGCGGATGCCCTTGGCCTGGATCGACTTGCCAGTCGGCGTGTAGTAGTACGCGATGGTCAGCTTGATGCCGGTGTCGTTGGTGAGCGGGCGTACGGTCTGCACCGAGCCCTTGCCGAACGTGGTCTTGCCCATGATCAGCGCGCGCTTGTGGTCTTGCAGCGCGCCGGCAACGATTTCGGAGGCCGACGCCGAGTAGGCGTTGGTCAGCACCACCATCGGGATCTTCTTGTACAGCGCGGGCAGGCCCTTGAGCGGATCGTCCTCGAGCGAGGACAGCCGGTAATTGTTGAACGTGGTCTTGTAGACGCGCTTGGCATCCGGCACCTGGCCGTTGGTCGAGACCACGGTCACGTCGTCGGGCAGGAAGGCTGCCGCCACGCCGACGGCGCCTTGCAGCACGCCGCCGCCGTTGTTGCGCAGGTCCAGGATCACGCCCTTCAGGTTGGGGTTCTTCTGGGCCAGTTCGTCCAGCTTCTTGCCCAGGTCGGCCACCGTGCGTTCCTGGAAGCTGGTCAGGCGGACCCAGGCGAGGCGGTCATTGTCGATCAGCTTGGCCTTGACCGACTGCACGCGGATCTCCGCGCGCGTGATCGACACCGGGAAGGTGCGTTCGTCGCTCTTGCGATAGATGGTCAGCGTGACCTTGGTGCCCGGCTCGCCGCGCATGCGCTTGACCGCCTGCTCCAGCGGCAGGCCGCGCACGGGCTTGTCGTCGATGCGGGTGATCAGGTCGCCGGGCTGGATGCCGGCACGGAAGGCGGGGGTGTCTTCGATCGGGTTGATCACCTTGACCAGCCCTTCTTCCTGCGAGATTTCGATCCCCAGGCCGGCAAAGCGTCCGCGCGTGCCTTCCTGAAGTTCCTTGAAGTCCTTCTCGTCCAGGTAGGCCGAATGCGGATCCAGGCTGGCGACCATGCCCTTGATGGCTTCGGTCAGCAGCTTCTTGTCATCCACCGGCTCGACATATTCCCGCTTGATCTGGCCGAAGATGTCGGCCATCAAGCGCAACTGCTCCAGCGGCAGCGGCCCCGGCGAATTCTGCGCGGTGGCCGATAGTTGCAGCGTGGCGAGCACGCCGGCAACGAGTCCGGCAGTAACAAGACTGATGTTCTTGAGCGTCTTACGCATGAGGGCTGCCTGAACGTGTGAGGATTGTGCTGTGTCGGAGCCGGCCTGGCGCATCGCACCGACCGGATTTGTCCGACAGTATAAGAGGGAGCAGCAAAAAAGGCCTGGTCCACTGCATGAGGCGGCCGGGCGAGCCTTGGGGCGCTCGTCCGGCCCGGGCCTCAGGTTGCCTTGCCTTGGTTCGCCACGGCGGCCAGGGAGGCTGCGATCGCTTCCTGGTCGCCCAGGTAGTAATGACGCAGCGGGCGCAGGTCGGCGTCCAGCTCGTAGACGAGCGGGGTGCCATTGGGGATGTTGATGCCAACGATGTCGTCATCCGAGATCTGGTCCAGGTATTTCACCAGCGCGCGGATGCTGTTGCCATGGGCAGCGATTACCACGCGCTTTCCCGCTTTGATGTCGGGTGCGATGGATTCGTTCCATAGCGGCAGCACGCGCTCGACCGTGTCCTTCAGGCATTCGGTCAGCGGAATCTGCTCGCGCGGCACTTGAGCGTAGCGCGGATCGTCGTATGCCGCACGTGGATCGTCCGCTTCGAGCACCGGCGGCGGGGTGTCGTAGCTGCGGCGCCATACCAGCACCTGCTCGTTGCCGAACTTGGCGGCGGTCTCGGCCTTGTTCAGGCCAGACAGCGCGCCATAGTGGCGTTCGTTCAGGCGCCATTCGTTGCGGACCGGAATCCACATCAGGTCCATTTCGTCCTGCACGTGCCACAGCGTGCGGATGGCACGCTTCAACACCGAGGTGTACGCTACATCGAAGGCAAGCCCTGCTTCGCGCAGCAGCTTGCCGCCCAGCTTGGCCTGGGCCACGCCGGTGTCGGTGAGGTCGACGTCGACCCAGCCGGTGAAGCGGTTTTCGAGATTCCACGTGGATTCGCCGTGGCGGATGAGAACGAGTTTGTACATGCTGCTTCCAAAGCGTGAGAAACCTGTGTGCGCCCTGCCACATACCGCCGCACATGTGTCAACTAGGAGACAATAGCGGGTCGCGGGCGCCAAACCGTCTATTTTATAATGCCGCCGACTCAACCCACCGGAATGCCAACGTGAATTTCTTCGCCGACTACAACAACCTTGCCTTGATCGCCCTCGCCGTCGTGTCGGGCGGCCTGCTGGCGTGGCCCGCCATCTCGCGCGGAACCTCCGGCAAGACCGTCAACCCGGCCGCCGCGACCCAGCTGATCAACAAGCGCAATGCCGTGGTCGTGGATATCCGGGAAGCCACCGAATACGCCAAGGGCCACCTGCCGCAAGCCAAGAGTGCGCCACTTGCCGACCTGGCAAGCCGTGCCGCCAGCCTTGCAAAGGACAAGTCCGTCCCCATCATCGTCGTGTGCCAGACCGGCCAGCGCTCGGGCAAGGGTCAAGCAGCCCTGAAGGAAGCCGGTTACAGTGAGATCTATTCGCTCGAAGGCGGCCTGGCCGCCTGGCAGCAAGCCGGCCTCCCCGTAGTCAAGTAAGCGGCGGACCCAAGCGGCTCCGGGAGCATGTCCTCCGGAGCCGCGGCTGTCCCGGCTTGCGAGCACCGACCAACCTCCGGATTCCCGTTTTTCAAGGAGATGCGCATGGCCCGCGTTGTTATGTACAGCACGGTAGTTTGTCCGTATTGCCAGATGGCCGAGCGCCTTCTGAAGGCCAAGGGCGTGGAGGCGATCGAGAAGATCCTGATCGACCGCGAGCCCGGCAAGCGCGAGGAAATGATGAGCCGCACCGGTCGCCGCACCGTGCCGCAGATCTACATCGACGAGACCCACGTGGGTGGCTTCGACGACCTCTCGGCGCTCGATCGCCAGGGTGGCCTGGTGCCGCTGCTGGCAGCCTGACGCGCCGCCGGTCTCGCCGCGGGTGAATTCGCCACCCGCGTCATGTACCATATACGTTTTCGTGCGACACGCACTCTCGTGTCCGGGTAGCCCCAACGTAAGGGGCATCGACCTTGTTGGGACAAGGTGAGGGTCTCGACCTAAGCCGTCCAATCCCAACCATTACTTGCTTAGACGAACCTGGCCGAACAGCTTAGGGGAGTCCATTGGCCTAATGTCGAATTGGCGAAAGCTGATTTGACAAGCGGCACTTGCTTTTGCTGGATTACCTCCAGCCATCGCCCAAAGGCGGGGACGCTCGCCTTTGGGCGAGTTCTCTGTAAACAGTCTTTCGTAAGGGAGGCTGTGTGGTTTCGAGAGATTGTTGCGAGACCACAGCATGGCATTTAAACCGGCCCAGATGGGTTGGCGCTACGCTCTTTGGGGCAGGATACGTTGACTCTCTGGAGTCTGCGCCTGTCGAGTTGATTCCGCAGTATGGAGTCACGATGTCGTAAGGATTGTGGGAGGTCCCGGAGCGAAAGCTCTACACGTTATGGTTCGGTCGTGCACGGTCGTGAGACTGCCCCGATGGAGAACCTGCTATACGACTAGACAGTAGCCTAGGGAGACATGCGTCACTGGTAACGGTGGGGTGTGAAGCTTTCCTGACAATGTAGCCCCCGCAAGGGTACGAATCTGCCGCGAGGCGGGTTGGTAGAGGCTCCGAGCAGCAACGGGGTCGAGGAGCTAGGCTGGCTGGTATGGGCAACACTAAGTGAACTGCTGATAAACGCCGTGAATATGACGGTGCCAAAGCTGCTGACAGGCACTAACCAAAAGGTATGTGGTCGGATATTCCGCTGGAAACTCGGAATACGTCGTCATCGGACCACCGGCGGAGAGGCGGGTCCTAACCCAGTCTTGTAACGTGTAGGGAACGTGGTAAGCCCGTATGGCTGCCGGAGCGCGGTATGGCTCGGGCAGGCGAACCGTAAGGAACGCTGTCGGCTGTGCGGGTATGGGAGGTTGGAGAAAGCGAATGCCGGGCTGTAATGGTCCGGATAGGGGTTGAAACATCATCCCACGCGAAAGCGGGCAGACTTCCAACTGGTCAATCGTCGCAGGACGGCTGGCTAATCTCGCTTGTTTAATTTTTCTTCCCTTGAGGGCAACTGTCCCTCAAGGGGCATGTTGTCTCTCGATGTTGGGGAAGATCCTCAAGATAGGAGAGCAGCATGGAAGCATTTATCCGTAAGGATAAATCTGCGCCCTCCGGCGTTCCGCAAAGCTGGGGTGCCATTAATTGGCGCCGCGTAGAGCGGACCGTTCGAGAGATGCAGATTCGAATTGCGAAGGCGACACAGGAAGGGGATTGGCGTAGGGTGAAAGCTCTACAGAGGTCCCTGACCCGCTCGTTCTCCGCCAAGGCATCGGCGGTCAGGCGAGTGACGGAGAACCGTGGCAGAAAGACAGCAGGTGTTGACCGCGTGCTGTGGGATGAGCCTGAAACCCGGTGGGCAGCTATCGGGCAGTTGAAGCGTCGGGGGTATCGACCGCTGCCGTTAAGGCGGGTCTTTATTCCAAAGGCCAACGGGACGGAACGCCCTCTGGGCATACCGACCATGTTGGACCGAGCCATGCAGGCCCTATACCTGCTGGCATTGGAGCCAGTGTCGGAAGGTAGGAGCGATCCGAATTCGTATGGGTTTCGGATCAACCGCTCGACCCACGATGCTATGGCCCAGTTGTTCGTCAACCTGTCCAGGAAGGTTTCGGCCTCTTGGATACTGGAGGCGGATATCAAAGGCTGCTTTGACAACATCGATCACAAGTGGCTGGAGCGTAACGTCCCGATGGACAAAGCGATCCTGCGTAAGTGGTTGAAAGCTGGCGTGGTGTTTCAAGGCCAGTTTCAGGCGACCGATGCTGGAACGCCGCAGGGAGGCATCATTTCCCCGACGTTGGCGAATGTGGCGCTGAACGGTTTGGAGCGCGACCTGACGGAGTCCCTAAGGACAAAGTTTGGTGTTAACCAAGTTCGGAAGCTGAAGGTGAATGTCGTGCGGTATGCGGACGACTTCGTGATCACCGGCAGTACGTCGGAGGTTTTGGAACACGAAGTGAAGCCGTGGGTGGAAAAGTTCCTTGCACTGCGGGGGCTGACACTATCTACGGAGAAAACGCGGATCGTCAACATCGCCACAGGTTTCGACTTTCTCGGGTGGAGTTTCCGGAAGTACTCGGGAACACTGCTCATCAAGCCGAGTAGGAAGAACGTCAACGCGTTCTATGGCAAGGTGAAAGAGATCGTCAGCCGGCACAAGACGGCTAAGCAAGAGACGTTGATTGACTTGCTTAATCCAGTGCTACGAGGTTGGGCGCTTTACCACCAACCGGTAGCCGCCAAGTTGACGTTCACAAGAGTGGAGCACGATGTATTCCGGGCTCTATGGAAGTGGGCAAAACGGCGTCACTCGAGGAAGAGTGCTGAGTGGGTGCGCAAGAAGTACTTTGCATCCGTCGGTACACGGAACTGGGTGTTCGGAACCGCAGTGCGTCAGAAGGATGGTAGTAAGGGCAGGAAGGATTTGTACTCGCTCGCGAGCACGCCGATCCAACGGCACAAGAAAGTTCGAGGGGACTACCATCCCTTTGATCCCGAGCAGGAGTTGTACGGCGAGACCTTGCGTCAGGAGCGATTGCTGAATAGTATGTCGCACCGAAAGCAATGGATTAAGTTGTACATGTCCCAGCGGGGCTTGTGCGCGGTGTGTCAGTGCAAGATGACCAAAGAGACGGGGTGGCATGACCATCACATCGAGCAGCGCGTTCACGGCGGCTCGGATGCTCTAGGAAATCGTGTGCTGCTGCATCCAATCTGTCATGTTCAAGTGCATCACCATGGTGTAACCGTTGTGAAACCGGCCCCCTCGATTTGAGGTGAGGCTTTGAAAAGCTTGAGCCGTATGCGGGGAAACTCGCACGTACGGTTCTTAGGGGGGGACAGATCAGGAATGATCTCGTCCCTACCCTCCCAACCGGGTGCCGACCCGGGCCGTGACCCTGGGCCAATCCCGCCCGCGGTGCCAATGTCCCGTACGCCTGGCCCCCAACGCCCATTTTTCCGGAAGCCTTTCATGAGCGACCAGCAGAACAATCAGCAGGAAGACCAGCCGTTCTTCAACATCCAGCGTGTGTACCTGAAGGACATGTCGCTCGAACAGCCGAATTCCCCCGGCATCTTCCTCGAGACCGAAGCGCCGGCCGTGGAAGTGCAGGTGAACGTGGGCGCCTCGCAACTGCAGGAAGGCATCTTCGAGGTCGTGGTGACCGGTACCGTGACCACCAAGGTGCAGGACAAGGTTGCGTTCCTGGTGGAAGCCCATCAGGCCGGCATCTTCGATATCCGCAACGTGCCGGTGGAGCAGCTCGACCCGCTGCTGGGCATTGCCTGCCCGACCATTCTCTACCCGTACCTGCGCGGCAATATCGCCGACGTGATCACCCGCGCCGGCTTCCAGGCCATCCACCTGTCGGAAATCAACTTCCAGGCACTGTACGAACAGCGCCTGCAGGCCGCGATGGAAGAAGCTGAAGCCGTGCAAGGCGGCAACAGCGGCATCGTGATGCCCGATGGCAGCCAGGCTCGTCACTGATCCTGCTGTAGTCAGCTGCAAAGACGGGGCCTCGGCCCCGTTTTGTCTTTCCGGCCCGCGTAGTCGCGACGAATGCGCGGGGCCGAACAAGCGAGGCGAACCGCCATGAAAATCACAGTCTTCGGTGCGGGTGCCTGGGGCACCGCGCTCGCCAGCCATGCCGCCGCGACCCACGATGTGGTGCTGTGGGGGCGGGACGCTGCCCAGCTGGCCGGCATCGGCGCCGACCGCGTCAATGCCACCTACCTGCCCGGCGTGCCGCTGTCCGGGCGGCTCGCGGTGCAGGCCGATTTCGATCGGGCCGCGGCGCATGCCGATGTCGAGCCGGATGGCCTGGTGATCGTCGCCACGCCGGTCTCGGGCCTGCGCGAAATGACGCGCCGGCTGGCTGCGAGCCAGACCGGGGGCTTGCGCATGCTCTGGCTGTGCAAGGGCTTCGAGGCCGGCACCAATGCGTTGCCGCACCAGATGGTGCGCGAAGAGCTCACCGCCGCCGGCCGTCTCGATGACACCAGCTACGGCGTGCTGACCGGCCCCAGTTTTGCCCGTGAAGTGGCGCTGGGCCTGCCCTGCGCGCTCACCGTGGCGGGCACCTCGCCGGCGCTGCCCGAGCTCGCGCAGCAGGCGTTCCATCACCATGCCATGCGCATCTACGGCAGCGACGACCTGGTCGGCGCCGAGGTGGGGGGCGCGGTCAAGAACGTGCTGGCGATTGCCACTGGCGCCAGCGATGGCCTGAGCCTGGGCCTGAACGCGCGCGCCGCGCTGGTGACGCGCGGCCTGGCCGAGATGACCCGGCTCGGCATGGCACTGGGAGGGCGCATCGAAACCTTCATGGGCCTGGCCGGCATGGGCGACCTGATCCTGACCGCTACGGGCGATCTCTCGCGCAATCGCAAGGTCGGCCAGCAGTTGGCCGAGGGCAAGACGCTCGCGCAGATCCTGGCCGAGCTGGGCCACGTTGCCGAAGGCGTGCGCTGTGCGCAGGCCGTGGCGGCGCTGGCCGCGGCCAAGGGCGTCGAGATGCCGATCACGCGCGCGGTATGCGCCGTGCTCTTCGAAGGGCTGCCTGCCGCCGACGCGGTGGCGCGGCTGCTCCAGCGGGATGCGCGCGATGAATGAGTCCATGATGGCGGCCCGGCGCCGCGTCCTGAAAGCCCTTGCCGCCTGCGCCATGCCTGGCGCGGCTGGTGCCGCGCTGGCTTCGCCCGCGTCCGCCCAGCCCTGGCCGGCGCGGCCGATCCGCATGGTGGTGCCGTTCCCGGCCGGGTCTTCGCCTGACCTGATCGCGCGCCTGCTGACCGAGAAGCTGTCCGTGGCGCTCGGCCAACCCGTGGTGGTGGAAAACCGCCCGGGTGCCGGCGGCAATATCGGCACCGGCATGGTGGCCAGAGCCGCCCCGGATGGCTATACCTTGCTGCTGACCATCAATGGCCCGCTGGTCACCGCGCCAACCTTGTCGCGCCATCTCGGCTACGACCCGGTGCGCCAGCTCAGCCCCGTATCGCTGGTGGCAACGTCGCCCAATGTGCTGGTGGTGGATGCCCGCCTGCCGGTGCATGACGTGCGGGAGTTCGTGGCCCTGGCCCGTTCCCGGCCGGGCGTGCTGAACTACGGGTCGGTGGGCAACGGCAGTGCTGCCCACCTGGCCATGGAGCAGCTCAAGGCGGCCGCCGGCATCGACCTGCAGCACATTCCCTATCCGGGGTTCGCGCAGATCACCACCGCCATGGTCGGCGGCCAGGTGCAGGCCGGCTTCATGGTGCCGGCCATTGCCATGCCGCTGGTGACTGCCGGCAAGCTGCGCATCATCGCGGTGACCACCAGCGGGCGCACCAGCCTGCTGCCCGCGGTGCCGACAGTGGCGGAATCCGGCTATCCCGGCTTCGAGGCGATCTCATGGCAAGCGGTGCTGGCCCCGGCTGGCACACCCGCGCCGGTGATCGACCGGCTCTATCGCGAGCTGGTGGCCATCATCGGCAGCGAGGACGTGCGCGCCAAGATGCGCGCCCAGTATTTCGTGCCGGCCGGCACCGCGCCGCAATCGCTGCGCCAGACCATGGCTAGCGAGAAGGTGCGCTGGGACAAGGTGATCCGCGTGGCCGGCGTGCAGCCGGAATAAGGAAGTTCGGCGGCGGCTTCAGGCGCCGCCGGCAAAGCCGTTCTGGCGCCAGGCTTCGAACACCACGACCGCGACGGTATTGGAGAGGTTGAGACTGCGGTTGTCCGGCCGCATCGGCAGCCGGATGCGCTGCGCCGTGGGAAACCACTCGCGCCGCTCCGGCGCCAGCCCGCGCGTTTCCGATCCGAACACAAACCAGTCCCCGGGCAGGAAACTGACCTGGCCGAAGGGCGTCGAGCCATGCGTGGTCAGCGCGAACATGCGGGCCGGGTCGGGTTGTTCGCTTTCCATCAGCGCGTCCCAGTTCTCGTGCACGCGCATGCTGGTGTACTCGTGATAGTCCAGGCCGGCGCGGCGCATGCGCGCATCTTCCAGCGGAAAGCCGAGCGGCTTGACAAGGTGCAGGCGCGCACCGGTGTTGGCGCACAGCCGTATCACATTGCCGGTATTCGGCGGGATCTCGGGTTCGACCAGGACGACATTGAACATGGGGGAGGGGCGGGCCAGGGGCGCCGCAGCCGTGAAACGCTGGGCAGCTTACCCTGCCGGGGGCCGCCTGTCACGCCGGGCCTATGGGGTGCGCTATCGGGTGCGCTACGGGGTGCGCAAGGCAACCACCAGCGTCACGCGTGCCGCGCCGTGGGCTTTCAGGACCCGCGCCGCTTCGCCCAAGGTGGCGCCGCTGGTCATCACATCGTCGACCAGGCCGACATGCTGGCCCGCCACGTCGTTGCCGGGCACGAGGCCAAAGGCATCCTGCAGGTTGGCCTGGCGCGCGGGCAGGTCCGGCGTGGCTTGGGCCGGGGTATCGCGCAGCCTCGCCAGCAGCGTCGGCGCGGCGCGCACGCCCAGCCGGCGCGCCAGCGGCCGGGCGATTTCCCAGGACTGGTTGAAGCCGCGCTCGGCAAGGCGCTGCGCGGACAGCGGGATCGGCGCCAGCACATCGGGCAGGGCCAGGCCGGACGTGCCGGATTCGGCCAGCCAGCGGCGTGCCAGCTCGCCCGCAAGCCAGTCCGCCAGCGGCAGCACGCCGCCGAATTTCAGGGCTAGCACCAGGCCGTCCTGCGGTCTGGCGTAGTCGCCCAGCACCAGCGCGTCGTCGAAAGGCGGCGCCTTGTAGCGGCACTGCGCGCAGAGCGAGGCGGCGCCTGGCCCGGCAATGCGCCCGAGCGGGCGGGCGCAGCAGCGGCAACGCGGCAGCGGCGTCAGCAACTCTTGCGCGCAGCCTGCGCAGACGGTTTCGTCCTGCACAGTGCCGCACAATGCGCAGGCCGCTGGCAGGAGCGTGCGCAGCAAGCGCCGCGCATGATGGCGCAGGGCGCCTTCGCCCGGGTGCGCCAGGCGGTGCAGCAGGGGTGTGGCTGGCGCATGGGGCACGTCCGAGCCATCGGCGGCAGGCCTCGCGGTGGGCGCGTATACTTGCGATCCTGTTGTGGCGCCCGTTGGCGCGCGCACCGTATGCCCGACGGACGCTTCACGCCCGCCGTCATCCACATTCTTAGTTTCTTGCTGCCTGGTTTGACCGTGTCCCTGCATGACGCCGACTCCCCCGATGCCTATTTGCCGCCCACGCGGCTGACCCGCCTCGCCTTCGACCGGCGCAGCGCCGGATTCGGCCAGCTGGACTTCTTGCTGGGCGAGATCGGCCAGCGCATGCAGGAGCGCATGCAGATGATCCGGCTGGCGCCGGTGCGCGCGCTCGATATCGGCTGCGGGCACGGGCGCGGCCTGGCCGCGCTGCGCGCCCAATACCCGGATGCGCAGATCGCTGGCCTGGATATTTCCGGGGCGATGCTGCGCGAGGCCGTGCAGCGCGATCCCCAGCGCCAGTCCGGGTGGCTCGGGCGCCTGCTCGGCAAGCGCCCGACCTTCGACCTGGTGCAGGGCGATCTTGCCACATTGCCCTTCGCGCCGGCCAGCTTCGACCTGTTGTGGTCCAACCTGGCGCTGCACTGGCACCCCGAGCCGCACCGGGTCTTCCCGGAGTGGCACCGGGTCACCCGCGACGAAGGCTTGGTCCTGTTCTCGCTGTTCGGGCCCGATACGCTGGCGCAACTGCGCGCCGCCTTTGCCGAAGTGGATGGCGACACCCATACGCTGCGCTTTGTCGACATGCACGATATCGGGGACATGCTGGTGCACAGCGGCTGGTCCACGCCCGTGATGGACATGGAGACCCTGACGATCACCTATGAGTCGCCACGGACCCTTCTGCGCGAAGTGCAGGCCTTTGGCGGGCTGCGCCTGCCGGCTGCCGCGGGCAAGGGCGGGGGGCTGCGCGGGCGCCGCTGGCACGCGGCGCTGCTGGCCGCGCTGGAGCGCCAGCGCAATGCCGAGGGACTGATCCCGCTCACGTTCGAGATCGTCTACGGCCATGCCTGGAAGCTGGCGCCGCGCGGCAAGCAGGCCGTCGATGAGCTCGGCCACGCCGTGGTTCCACTCGACAAGATCGGGCGCGCGCGGCAACGCAAGTAACGTCCGCGCCGCTGCTGCACGCATCGGCGGCGCAGTCAAGCGGGCTATCGCGAGCACCGTGCCGATGCACAAAAACTTGTCGCGCGCCAGCCCCTTGGCCAAGTAGCGGCCTTGTCCGAGTAGGCGAAGCGCCCTATAATGCGCCAGTTTGTCGCAGTGGTCTCCCTGGCACAATTTGCGCGAAATCGCACTTCAATGGTGCGTCCCAGGCGCAATCGTCCAGGCGTGCATCCAGCGCAGAGTTGTTGGCGATGCAAGGTTGGCGATGCAAGACTTGGGTATCGCACTCCAGACGGCGCAAGACAAATCCGGCGGCGGTTCCGACGGATTTGGCCCGCCGGACAAAGACTGGCTGATGAAGCGGAATTGTTCGCTGTCTCCGCGCCAGGTTGGCTGGTTTTACCTCTCGATCGTCAGTGTTTCGCTCGCCATCGCCTTGTTCTTCGCGTGGCGAGGGTCATGGCTCGTGCTTCCCTTTGCCGGGCTGGAACTGCTCGGGCTGGGCATTGCCCTGCTGGTGCATGGGCGGCATGCGTCGGACTACGAGCGCGTCAGCCTAGTCGACGGCAGGCTGGTAGTGGTTTCGGTCAGTGCAGGGCAGCTGACACGGCATGAATTCAACCCGCTGTGGGTGCGGGTCGAACCGGGTGAATCATTACGGGCGCTGGTGTTGCTGCGCTCGGGCAAGAGCGCTGTGCGGGTGGGGTGTTTTCTGGACCCGTACAAGCGGCGAAAGTTCGCGCAGGAGCTCGCATCGGCTTTACGTTCTCTCTGAGAGGCAGCGGAGGTCCGGCGAGTGACAGATTTGAATCTGTAAATTGGGTAGATAACAAATGAAAATGTGGAAGAAGGCATCCGCAGCGTGTCTGGTGGGAGCGTCCTTGCTCACTAGCCATGCAGCCCTGGCAGTGGAAGACATGCCAGGCGGCCCCGCCGTGCGTCAGCTCAATCTGACCGAGCCGGTCACCAAGATCGCCGAGCAGATTCACTGGCTGAACTGGATGATGCTGATCATGTGCACCGTGATCTTCATCGGCGTGTTCGGGGTGATGTTCTACTCCGTGTTCAAGCACCGCAAGTCCAAGGGCGCGAAGTCGGCCTCCTTCCACGAAAGCATCACCGTCGAGGTGATCTGGACCATCATCCCGTTCCTGATCGTCATCGGCATGGCGCTGCCCGCCACCAAGACGGTCGTGGCGATGAAGGACACCACCAACGCCGACATCACCATCAAGGCCACTGGTTACCAGTGGAAGTGGGGCTACGACTACCTGAAGGGCGACGGCGAAGGCATCTCCTTCGTGTCCACCCTGACCACCCCGCGCGAGCAGATCAACAACGAGGCCCCCAAGTCGAACACCTACCTGATGGAGGTGGACAACGAGATGGTGGTGCCCGTGAACAAGAAGGTCCGCATGGTGCTGACGGCCAACGACGTCATCCATGCCTGGATGATCCCGGCCTTCGGCGTCAAGCAGGACGCCATCCCCGGCTTCGTGCGCGACACCTGGTTCAAGGCCGAGAAGATTGGCGTGTACCGTGGCCAGTGCGCCGAGCTGTGCGGCAAGGAACACGCCTTCATGCCGATCGTCGTGCGCGTCGTCTCCGACGCCGACTACGCCAAGTGGGTCGACGGCAAGAAGAAGGAACTCGCCGCCAAGGCGGACGACCCCAACAAGACCTGGACCCTGGACGAGCTCAAGGTTCGCGGCGAAAAGGTCTACACCGCCAACTGCGCGGTCTGCCACCAGCCTAACGGCAAGGGCGGCGGCGCCTTCCCGGCTCTCGACGGTTCCAAGATCGTCAACGGCCCGGATGCCGGCCAGATGCATATCCTGCTGGAAGGCAAGGGTGCCATGCCGGTGTGGAAGCACCTCTCCGATACCGAACTCGCTGCCGTCATGACCTACACCCGCAACAGCTGGGGTAACAAGACGGGTGAAGTGATTCAACCGAGCGATTTCGTGAACGCGCGTGCCGGCAAGTTCCGCGAAGGCGGCGGCGCACCCGGCGCTGGCGGCGACGCCGCGCCCAAGACGGAAGACAAGCCCGCTGCCAAGCAGGCCAGCGCCGCGGGTGACCGCGCCGCAGGTTGAACAGGATTTCAGGAGTTTTCGCGATGAGTACTGCTACCCCGGACGCGCTCGCCCACCCGCACGACCACGCGCATGACGATCACCACGATCAACCGCATGGCTGGCGCCGTTGGCTGTTTGCCACCAACCACAAGGACATCGGTACGCTGTACCTGCTGTTCTCGTTCACCATGCTGCTGTCTGGCGGCGCGCTGGCACTGCTGATCCGTCTCGAGCTGTTCGAGCCGGGCCTGCAGTTCTTCCGCCCGGAACTGTTCAACCAGTTCACCACCATGCACGGCCTGATCATGGTGTTCGGCGCGATCATGCCGGCCTTCGTCGGCTTCGCCAACTGGATGATCCCGCTGCAGATCGGCGCATCCGACATGGCGTTCGCGCGGATGAACAACTTCAGCTTCTGGCTGATGCCCCCGGCAGCGCTGCTGCTGGTGCTGTCGTTCTTCGCACCGGGTGGCGCCACCGCCGCCGGCTGGACCCTGTACGCGCCGCTGTCGGTGCAAATGGGCCCCGGCATGGACATGGCGATCTTCGCCATGCACATCATGGGCGCGTCGTCGATCATGGGCTCGATCAACATCATCGTCACGGTGCTCAATATGCGCGCACCTGGCATGACGCTGATGAAGATGCCGATGTTCTGCTGGACCTGGCTGATCACCGCCTACCTGCTGATCGCCGTGATGCCCGTGCTCGCTGGCGCCATCACCATGGTGCTGACCGACCGTCACTTCGGCACGAGCTTCTTCTCGGCGGCCGGCGGCGGCGACCCGGTGATGTACCAGCACATCTTCTGGTTCTTCGGCCACCCCGAGGTCTACATCATGATCTTGCCGGCGTTCGGGATCGTCTCGCACGTCGTGCCGACCTTCGCCCGCAAGCGCCTGTTTGGCTATAGCTCGATGGTCTACGCGACCGCCTCGATCGCCATCCTGTCGTTCATCGTGTGGGCTCACCACATGTTCACGACCGGCATGCCCGTGACCGGCCAGCTGTTCTTCATGTACGCCACCATGCTGATCGCGGTGCCCACGGCCGTGAAGATCTTCAACTGGATCGCTACCATGTGGCGCGGCTCGATGACCTTCGAGACCCCGATGCTGTTCGCGATCGGCTTCATCTTCGTGTTCACCATCGGCGGCTTCACCGGCCTGATGCCGGCGGTTGCCCCGATCGACATCCAGTTGCAGGACACCTACTTCATCGTGGCCCACTTCCACTATGTGCTGGTGGCTGGCTCGCTGTTCGCGATGTTCTCGGGCTACTACTACTGGGGTCCGAAGTGGAGCGGTTTCATGTACAACGAAACCCGCGGCCAGATCCACTTCTGGGGTTCGATGATTTTCTTCAACATCACCTTCTTCCCGATGCACTTCCTGGGTCTGGCCGGCATGCCGCGTCGCTATGCCGACTACCCGACCCAGTTCGCGGATTTCAACGCGATTGCGTCGATCGGCGCACTGGGCTTTGGCCTGATGCAGGTGTATTTCTTCTTCTTCGTGGTGCTGCCGTCCTATCGTGGCGGCAAGGTAGCCGGGGACAAGCCTTGGGATGGCGCCGAGGGCCTGGAATGGACCGTGCCGTCGCCGGCCCCGTTCCACACCTTTGAAGTGCCGCCGCAAGTCAGGTAAGCCGCAGTCAGGTAAGCCGCAATAGACACGGAAGGATGGGCAGTGCCCGTCCTTCCGCGTCACGCAAGCAAGGTGTTATGCAGGATCCAAACAAAAGTCCATCGCAGGCAGACCGCAAGGCCTCCAATCGTCGTCTCGGCCTGATCCTTTTCTCGATCGTGATGGTTTTCTTTTTGGGTTTCTTCGCCAAGATGATCTTTCTCGGCTGAAGCTGCAGGGTATTGAGA
Source organism: Cupriavidus sp. CuC1 (assembly GCF_044627735.1). Lineage (NCBI taxonomy): Bacteria > Pseudomonadati > Pseudomonadota > Betaproteobacteria > Burkholderiales > Burkholderiaceae > Cupriavidus > Cupriavidus sp. CuC1. The sequence continues at coordinate 126,889 of NZ_JBIUHC010000002.1, forward strand.
TGAGCGTGAACCAGCAGTCAAGCAATGCCACCGACAAGAAGTTCAACCGCGGGATGATGCTGCGGCTGTTGGTGGTGGTGGCGTTGATGTTCTCGTTTGGCTATGCGCTGGTGCCGCTGTACAAGAAGATCTGCGAGATCACCGGGCTGAACGTGGTGACCACGCGGGACCTGTACGGTGGCCAGGTCAAGAACACGCAGGTGGACAAGACCCGCACGATCACGGTCGAGTTCGACTCCAACGCGCGCGGGCCCTTTGCCTTCCGTCCGGTGAAGAGCAGCATGGAAGTGCACCCGGGCGAGATGACCACCATCGTCTACGAAGTGGCGAACGGCCAGGCACGCGATATCTCGGCGCAGGCCATCCCGAGCTACCTGCCCAAGCTGGCCACGCAGTATTTCAAGAAGATCGAGTGCTTCTGCTTCAAGGAGCAGACACTGAAGGCCAAGGAAGCACGCGAGATGCCGGTGGTGTTCGTGATCGATCCGGACCTGCCGAAAGACGTGAAGAACATTACGCTGTCCTATACCTTCTTCGAGATCGGGTCGCCGGTGGCGCAAGCGCCGCAAGGTCCGCTCGACGCGCAGCCGGCCGGTGCGGGCAAGGGCATTTGAATTTGCAGTTGTAGTGGTTGTTGGGGGGTAAGCCGTGGATGAGATGAAGGACGCGGTCAAGCGCAAGCTGTCATTTGCGCAAACCCTGCGCGCGGTGTTCTGGTCGTTTATCGGCCTGCGCAAGGGGAGCGAGCACGAGCGCGACATGGCACAGCTCAACCCGGTCCATGTGATCATTGCCGGCCTGATCGGGGTAGCCATTCTGATCGCGGTGCTGATCACGGTCGTGCGTGTGGTGGTAGGGTGAGGCCACGCAGCGCAACGTACAGGGCAGGGTAGGAACAAGTAAAAAGAGCAGGGCAAAAGCATGCCGCCGGCCTTCGTCAGGGCTGGATGTGCGGATAACGATTACTGAATCAGAGACTCTGAGCTGGAGAAAAAAGAATGAGTGCGAACCGCGCAAACGCTCCGTACTACTTCGTACCGGGCCCCTCGCGCCATCCGATCACGGCTAGCTTTGGCTTGCTGCTGACGGCTGGGGGTGCTGCTGGCTGGGTAAACGGGCAGACCTGGGGGCCGTACCTGTGCGGACTGGGCCTGCTGTGGTTCCTGTTCGTGCTCAAGAGCTGGTTCGGCGAGGCGATCAACGAATCCGAGACGGGCAAGTACGGCAAGAACATCGACCTGTCGTTCCGCTGGTCGATGGGCTGGTTCATCTTCTCCGAAGTGATGTTCTTCGCAGCGTTCTTCGGCGCGCTGTTCTACGCCCGAAACATCGCCATGCCCTGGCTGGGCGACCTGAACAACAAGATCCTGTGGCCCGACTTCGCCGCCGTATGGCCGAACCTCGGACCGGCGGGGGTCGTGGAAAGCTTCCAGACCATGGGTCCGTGGCCGATCCCCACGATCAACACCGCCTTGCTGCTGATGTCCGGCCTGACGCTGACCTGGGCGCACCATGCGCTGCTGGCCAACAAGCGCAGCCAGCTGATCCAGGGCCTGGTGCTGACCATCCTGCTGGGCGCGATCTTCATGTGCTTCCAGGTGTATGAGTACCATCATGCATATTCGGAGCTGAACCTCAAGCTGACCTCGGGCATCTACGGTTCCACCTTCTTCCTGCTGACCGGCTTCCACGGTTTCCACGTGACGCTCGGCGCGATCATGCTGACGGTGGTGCTTGTGCGCGTGCTCAAGGGCCAGCTGACGCCTGACCATCACTTCGCATTCGAAGGCGCCGCCTGGTACTGGCACTTCGTCGACGTGGTGTGGCTGTTCCTCTACATCGTGGTGTACTGGCTGTAAGACACCCGATCGCAGTGCCCGCCGGCCACGCCGGCGGCGTCGCGGGGGAGGTTCCTCCTCTGCTCGCGGGGAACAACAAAAAAACAAGCGCCGCAGGGGAAGTAGCCAGCCTGCGGCGCTTGTTTTTTGTAGTTCGATCCTGGCGTAGCCAAGGGGCGCCGGAAGCGCGCCAGCTTCAGGGCGCCATGCGGATGCCCGTGCTCTGTATCCACCCCATCCAGTGCGAGAACAGGATGAAGACGAACAGGGCCACCGAGAAGCCGACCCGGAACATCAGCGAGCGCATCATGTTTGGCGTCCTGCCGCGGTCGCGCATCATGAAGAACAGGGCGGAGGCCAGGCTACCGATGATGAGGAAGAACGCGATGAGGATGACGATACGCATGGAGGGCCCGCAAGCGCGGGGTCTGCTAGGGATGAAGTGCCATTATCGCATCGGCGCGCGTGGCAACGCCCTCGGGAAATGCCGGGGAGGCCGCACGTGAAGCTTTGGCGCGCACTGAGCCCGCTGCCCACCATCGCCGCGCTGGTGGTGATCGCCGTCACCTGTGCCCTGGGCAACTGGCAGCTCAACCGGGCCCATGAAAAAGTGGCGCGGGCCGCGCGCCTCGAGGCGCTGGCAGCTCAGCCGCCGCTGGAGATAGGGCGCAGCCTGGTGGATGGGGCGGTGGCGGAGCGGCGCGTGCACGTGCGCGGCCGCTTCGATGCAGCGCATACGGTTTTGCTGGACAATCGCCCCCACGGCAACGGGACCGATAGCCGTGCCGGCTTCATGGTGCTCACGCCGCTGCGGGTTGCAGGGGGCGATGCTTCCGCCCCGGCGGTGTTGGTGCTACGCGGCTGGCTGCCCCGCGATGCGCAGGATCGCACACATATCGCGCCATTCCCGACCCCGGAAGGCGAGGTGGAACTGGACGGCACCGCGCTGGCGACCGTGCCGAGGGTCTTCAGCCTTGGCCAGGGCGCGGATGCCGAGGCCGGCCAGAAGATCCGCCAGAATGTGGATCTCGCCGCCTACGCCAGGGAACTCGGCGTGCCCCTGCAACCCTTTGTGCTGGAACAGCGCAACGACAACGGCGACGGGCTGGCGCGCGACTGGGCGCCAGCGGACATCGGCGCAGATCGCCACTATGGCTATGCCTTCCAGTGGTTCGGGCTGGCCGCGCTGACCCTGGTGCTGCTGGTGGCGCTGAGCTGGCGGCGCGCCGCCCGCATGGCGGCTTGAGCAAGCCCGCAGGCGGCCCCGGCAGCACCCACGAACCACAGCGACGTGTTGCGCTCAGATGAGCGCAACCGCCCCTAACGACAGACAGACGAAACGCTATGCAACAACCAGATCCCGCTTCGGCCCAGGCCGCCCGCGCCGCGCCGCAAGACCCGCGCATCGACGCCCGCACCCGCCGCGGCCGCATCCAGATGCTGCTGCTCCTGCTGGTGTGCGCTTCGCCCGTCATCGCTTCCTACCTGACGTACTACGTGTTCAAGCCGGCGGGCGGCTCCACCAACTACGGCACGCTCATCGATCCGCAGCGCCCCATGCCTGCGATACAGATCGCCAACGAGCGCGCGGAGTCCGTGCCGCTGGATAGTTTCAAGGGCAAGTGGCTGCTGGTGACCGCGGATGGCGCGGCGTGCGACGAAGCCTGCACCAAGAAGCTGTTCACCATCCGCCAGATCCGCGCGGGGCAGGGGCAGGACCGCGAGCGCATCGTGCCGGTATGGCTGATCAGCGACGACGGCGCTGTCGATTCCCGCCTGTCGGCCGCCTACAACGAGCCGTATGCCGGCGTGCGCTTCCTGCGCGCCAACCGTGAAGCCATGCAGAAATGGCTGCCGGCGCAACCGGGTGCCCGGATCGAGGACAGCCTGTTCCTGGTCGATCCGCTGGGCAACCTGATGATGCGCTTCCCCAAGGAGCCGGACCCCAAGAAGATGAGCTCCGACCTGAAGAAGCTGCTCAAGTACTCTCACATCGGTTGAGGCGCGCATGCTGCTCCAACTCGCCATCATCGGCGTCCTGATCGCGCTGTTCCCCTTGAGCTATGTGCTGGTCAAGGGGGATCGCAACAAGTACCGCAAGCTGGTCTGGATCACCGCCTTCCTGACGCTGGACCTGATCATGTTCGGCAGCTTTACGCGGCTGACCGACTCCGGCCTGGGCTGCCCCGACTGGCCGGGCTGCTATGGCCACTCCAACCCGCATGCGGCGCAGGAGCACATCCGCGCCGCCGAGACGGCCTTGCCCAGTGGGCCGGTGACCATTACCAAGGCGTGGATCGAAATGATCCACCGCTACTTCGCCATGGCGGTCGGCGTGCTGATCATCACGCTGATGGTGCTGGCCTGGGTCAAGCGGCGCGAGCTCAAGCAGTCGCCCTGGTTCGCCACCGGCGTGCTGCTGCTGGTGTGCGTGCAGGGCGCGTTCGGCGCCTTTACGGTCACGCTCAAGCTGCAGCCCATCATCGTGGTCACGCACCTGATGCTCGGCATGAGCCTGCTGGCGGCGTTGATCTGGCTGGGCTCGCGCAACGACCCGCCGCTGCGGGTCGCGCCGCAGGCGGCCGGGCTGCGCTGGCCGGCGCGCATTGCGCTGGCCTTGCTGGTGCTGCAGATCTTCCTGGGCGGCTGGGTGAGCACTAACTATGCGGTGCTGGCATGTACCGACTTTCCGCTGTGCAACGGCCAGCTCGTGCCGGACATGGACTTCCGTCACGGCTTCACGCTGTGGCGCCAGCTCGGCATGACCGCAGACGGCGATTACATTCCACACTCGGCCCTGGTAGCGATCCACTGGGTGCATCGCGGCTTTGCTCTTGTCGTGCTGGCTTTCCTGGCCTGGTTCGGCCTGCAGGCGCGCCGCCTTGGCGGCCTTGCGCGCAGCGCCGGCTGGCTGCTGGGCTTTCTCGCGCTGCAACTGGCCACCGGCCTTTCGAACATCGTGTTCGACTGGCCGCTGGGCGCCGCGGTGGCGCATAACGGCGGCGCGGCGGTCTTGCTGCTGCTCCTGGTTCGCCTCAACTACAATATAGGGCTCGCGGCCCGGTCCGCTGACATCGCTACCGACGTGCCGGCCGCCGCGCGCGCCACATGAAAGACAAGAACTCCTCAGTGGTTACAGCTACCCACACACATCCCCTCGGACGGGTTCGCCACCTGGTCCGCCAATACGCCGCCCTGACCAAGCCGCGGGTGACGCAGCTTGCCGTCTTCTGCGCCATCATCGGCATGTTCCTGGCCACGCCCGGCATGGTGCCGTGGCCGGTGCTGATCGGGGGCGCTGCCGGCATCTGGCTGTTGGCAGGTGCCGCTTTCGCCATTAACTGCCTGGTGGAGCAGAAGGTCGACGCGCTGATGCGCCGCACCGCATGGCGCCCGTCGGCCACCGGCGAGATCACCACCATCCAGACGCTGGTCTTCTCCGCAGTGCTGGGCGGGGCAGGGATGTGGCTGCTGCACGTCTACACCAACGACCTGACCATGTGGCTGACCGTGGCCACCTTCGTCGGCTACGCTGTGGTGTACACCATCCTGCTCAAGCCGGCCACGCCGCAGAACATCGTCATCGGCGGCCTGTCCGGCGCCATGCCGCCGGCGCTCGGCTGGGCGGCGGTCGCGGGCGACCTGCCGGCGGAAGCCTGGTTCCTGGTGCTGATCATCTTTACGTGGACGCCGCCGCACTTCTGGGCCCTGGCCCTGTATCGCCGCGCCGACTACGCCAAATCCGGCCTGCCGATGCTGCCGGTGACGCACGGCGAGCGCTTCACGCTGCTGCACATCCTGCTGTACACGCTGATCATGATCGCGGCCACGCTGCTGCCTTTTGTGTACGGCATGTGCGGCTATATCTACCTGGCGGCCGCGCTGGTCCTGGGGGGCGGTTTCCTGGCCTACTCGTGGAAGATGTATCGCAACTACTCGGACGCGCTGGCGCAACGCACCTTCCGCTTCTCGATCCTGTATCTCTCGCTGTTGTTCGCCGCGCTGCTGGTCGATCACTACTTCAAGTTCCTGCCGCAGGCCTGAGCGGGCCGGGCAGGCTTGCGGCATCTTGTCGCGGCCTGCGCGCGTGGCGGCCCCGATCGGCGATACTGCGTGTCATCTGTTAATGTGACCTTGTCGCGTCCAGCCGCCTGCCGGGCGGTCCGGCCCGTCAACACCACCCGAACTCGCATGCCAAACCGCTTCCCTTCAGCCTTTCTCCCCACCTTCGCGACTTTCCGCCGGTTTTGCCTGCTGGCCCTGTGCTCGCTGCTGCTGGCGGCATGTGGTCAGCAGAAGGCTTCCTTCAAGAACGTCGATATCACCGGCGGCAGTGAGTTCGGCAAGGACTTCGTCCTCACCGACCACAACGGCAAGGTGCGCTCCATTGGCGACTTCAAGGGCAAGGCGGTAGTGATGTTCTTTGGCTATACGCATTGCCCGGACGTGTGCCCGACCACCATGGCCGAGCTCAAGGCGGTGATGGAGCAACTGGGTCCGGACGCCGACAAGGTGCAGGTACTGTTCGTCACGGTGGATCCGGAGCGCGATACGCAGGCTCTGCTGGCGCAGTATGTGCCGGCTTTCGATCCGCGCTTCCTGGGCATGCGCCCGGCCGACGATGCCGCGCTGCAGAAGGTTGCCAAGGACTTCAAGGTGTTCTACGCCAAGGTGCCGGGCACTTCGCCGAACAACTACACCATGGATCACTCGGCGGGCAGCTATGTGTTCGACCCGAGCGGCAAGCTGCGGCTGTTTATCCGCCACGGCCAGGGGCCGGAGCCGATCGTGCACGACCTCAAGCAGCTGCTGTCCTGAGGCGAGCCGCCGGCGCGAAACCGGCGGGAAAAATAAAACAGGGCCGGTCGCGAGACCGGCCCTGTTTATTTCTGGCGCGCTTGAGCTTGAGCTTCAGCCTTAGGCAAAGGCCTGCAGCGCACCCTTCATCTTCTTCATCGCCGCGGTTTCGATCTGGCGGATGCGTTCGGCGGAAACGCCGAATTCGTCAGCCAGTTCATGCAGCGTGGAGCCGCCCGAGCCGTCGTCGTTGACCTGCAGCCAGCGCGCCTCGATGATGCGGCGGCTACGGTCGTCGAGCTTGGACAGCGCTTCTTCCAGGCCTTGCACCTGCAGGCGGTCGTGGCGCTGGGCCTCGATCACGCGGGTCGGCTCGTTGTGGTTGTCGGCCAGGTAGGCGATGGGCGCGAAGTCTTCTTCGCCATCGTCGATCTGCCCTTCGAGCGCCAGGTCGCCGCCCGACAGGCGGGTTTCCATCTCCATCACTTCTTCCGGCTTGACGTTCAGCTCGCGCGCAACCGCGTCGATCTGTTCCGGCGTGAAGGTATGGGCGCCCTGCTTGTGGCTGCGCAGGTTGAAAAACAGCTTGCGCTGGGCCTTGGTGGTAGCCACCTTGACCATGCGCCAGTTCTTCAGCACGTATTCGTGGATCTCGGCCTTGATCCAATGCATGGCGTACGACACCAGCCGCACGCCCTGGTCCGGGTCGAAGCGCTTCACGGCCTTCATCAGGCCGATATTGCCTTCCTGGATCAGGTCTGCGTGGGGCAGGCCATAGCCGAGGTACTGGCGGGCGATGGACACCACCAGGCGCAGGTGCGACAGCACCATGCGGCGCGCCGCATCGACGGAGTCGTGCTCGCGCAACTCGCGCGCGAGCCGCTGCTCTTCCTCGGGGGTAAGCAGGGGAATACGGTGGACAGCCTGGATATAGCTGTCGATATTTCCCAGCGTTCCGGGAAAGGTCAGCGCAAACGTCCCTGCGCCCTGCGGCACCGTAGGCAGACGGTTGGTCATTTGGGTTTGGTCAGCAGATAAGACCGCGTTCACTCGATTGCTCCTTTCGCATTCCGGCGGGTGGGTTGCCCGCGTGCGCGGACCTTTTGGGGGTCTCGCACTGCATTGCAACACATATTAGCACTCAAGCCGGGTGACTGCTAAGTTCGAGTGACAATAGGGTTGATAGTTCCTGGTAATCGAATATTGCTTCTGCATAGTGTTTTAAACCGACATCTTGCGTGATGTGGCGAGGGATGTGGCGAGGCCACTATCTCACGCGGGTGCGCCAACGATCGGACAATGATTAGAGGGCTGCTACTCCTGCCGGTTCTGTCGCCAGATGAGATGCTGTGTTTCGCTAGCAGCTACACTCTTTTCATTTATCTCAGTGGTGCTGCGCGCCAGCATCGACCAAACCGGGGAACATTCATGTCTGCTATCGAACACTTGCTCAAGCCGCATACCCGAGACCTCGGCGACTTTGCCGTGAGCCGCCTGCTGCCCGCCGCGGCAACCCAGACTGTCGGCCCATTCATCTTCTTCGACCACATGGGCCCGGTGGCCATGCCGCCGGGAGAGGGGGCGGATGTCCGCCCGCATCCGCATATCGGCCTGGCCACGGTCACCTACCTGTTCGAGGGCGAGATGCTTCACCACGACAGCCTGGGCAGCAAGCAGGTCATCAGGCCGGGCGACGTGAACTGGATGACGGCGGGCAGGGGCATCGCGCACTCGGAGCGCTCGCCCCAGGCCGCCCGCGATGCCGGGCCACGCCTGCACGGCATCCAGACCTGGGTGGCGCTGCCCAAGGAGCACGAGAACGTCGAGCCGTCCTTCCATCACCATCCGGCGGCGACGCTGCCCAAGCTGGAGCGCCCTGGCGTACGCATGACGGTGATTGCGGGCGATGCGTTTGGCGCCGAGGCGCCGGTGAAGGTGTTTAGCCGCACGCTCTATGTAGCCATTGAGCTCGAGGCGGGCGCCAGCCTGGAGATTCCGGCGGAGCATGCCGAGCGCGGCGTCTACCCGGTGGACGGCACCATCGCGCTGGACGGCGAGGTGCTGCCGGAGCGGCACCTGGCGGTGCTGGTGCCGGGCCAGCCGGTGACGTTGACGGCGCAGGTGGCGTCGCGCGTGATGTTGCTCGGCGGGGACCCGACCGACGGCCATCGCTTTATCTTCTGGAATTTCGTTGCCAGCACCAAGGAGGCGATCGAAGCGGCCTCCCAGCGCTGGGAGGATGACCAGTTCCCGCGAGTGCCGGGGGAAGACGACCGCATCCCCCTGCCCCAGCGCAAGCGCTGACCAGAGGCGCCCGCGCAGCCGGCCCGGCTCAGACCGGGCTGGCCCAGGCTACCCGCGTGCCTTGCTGCAGGCAGTCGCGGATGGCGTCGATCTGCGTGGCGATCGGGGCGGGCACGGGCAGCTTGCCGTCCAGCACGAGGCGGATCCAGGCCGCGGTCTGGTCCACGTCGCTGCCGGGCGGCAACTCCGGCACTTCCACGATGGAGCCGGAAGTCGGGTCGACCAAAGTACGCTGATGCCCGTCGTGCAGCCAGTCGATGCGGCTGTTGCGCCGGGCGTCCGCCACCACCTCGCCTTCGGTGCCGCGCGCCAGCAGCACATTGGCGGGCTCGCGCGAGAAATAGTCGGTCAGGGTTTCGCGGTACTCGGGGTGGGTGTAGCTATACAGCCGCAGCGCCTCGGCCGGGGAGTGCGCGCCCACCGGCTGCAGCATCTTGACCACCGTATGCGCGGAGTTGCGCAAGCCGATCTGCATGCGCTTGTCCAGCATCCGGGCCAGCGCCGGCGACAGCACGTCGATCGGCAGCACGGCCAGCGGGCCGGGCTGGGCGTCCTTGCTGCGCAGCTGGGATTCGGCCTGCGCCACGGAGCCGCAAGGCGCGATGCCCAGCGCCTCGAACAGCGAGATGCTGGTGACGCGCCCGTTGAACTGGCGGGAGCCGTGCACCAGCACAGGTATGCCCTCGCGCGCCAGCAGCAGCGCCAGCAGCGGCACCAGGTTGGGCTGCTTGCGCGCGCCGTTGTAGCTGGGGATGGACACCACGATGCGGTCCGCCGGGCCGGCCAGCGGCAGGCAATGCGCGTGTGCGGCATCGAGCATGCCGGCCAGCTCGTGCGGCGCCTCGCCCTTGATGCGATAGGCCATAAGCACCGCGCCCAGCTCGATATCGGCCACGCGACCCGCCAGCATGGCATCGAACAGCGCCTGGGCGTCTTCGCGCGGCAGCGCACGGGCGCCGTTGACGCCCCGGCCGATTTCCTTGATGTACTTCGCGGCAGCGAAAGCAGGGGCGGCGGGAGGCGCAGGGGAGGTGGGCGTGGTGGTCATGGCGGGTTGGGACTATGTGGTTTGAAGTCCATGATAGCGGAGCGAGCCGGCCGTGCCCATGACAGCCGCAACCCCGGCCCGGCTTCGCCCCCGGCGCCGTAGCGCCAGGCCCCTCATTGCACCGGCTCAGGCGGCTTCCTTCAGGGCGGGATTGCGCTGCTTGCGGTACAGGAAGTCCAGCACTGCCGTGCGGCATGCGTGGTAGTCCTTATCCCCAGCCAGCGCCATGCGCTCGCGCGGCCGTGGCAGGTCCACCTTCAGCACTTCGCCGATGGTGGCCGCAGGGCCGTTGGTCATCATGACGATGCGGTCGGCCAGCAACACCGCTTCATCCACGTCGTGGGTCACCATCACCACCGTGCTGCGCGTCTTCGCCACGATCTTGATCAGCTCGTCCTGCAGGTGCGCGCGGGTGAGCGCATCCAGCGCGCCAAAGGGCTCGTCCATCAGCAGCACCTTGGGCTCCATGGCCAGCGCCCTGGCGATGCCCACGCGCTGCTTCATGCCGCCCGAGATCTCCTGCGGATACTTGGCTTCGGCGTGGGTCAGGCCAACCATGGCCAGCGTGTCATGCGTGCGGGCCTTCAGTTGCGCCTTGCTTTCGCTGCCGCCGAACACGCGCTCCACGCCAAGGTAGACGTTGTCGAAACAGGTCAGCCAGGGCAGCAGCGAATGGTTCTGGAACACCACCGCCCGATCCGGGCCCGGGCCGGCGATTTCGCGCTCGGCGCAGATCAGCGCGCCGGCGCTGGGCCGGTCCAGCCCGGCCAGCAGGTTGAGCAAGGTGGACTTGCCGCAGCCCGAATGGCCAATCAGCGTAATGAACTCGCCGCTGGCGATGGTCAGGTTGACATCGCGCAGGGCCACGAACGGCCCCTTCTTGGTCTTGAAGGTCTGCCCGACATTCTCGATACGGACGAACTTTTCCATGAGGTTCTCCTTGGGTGCCAGGGCGCGGTAGCCGACTTGGCGTCTTGGCGGCTTAGTTGCCGTAGCTGAAGCGCTTGGCCAGGCTGAGCAGCGCGTATTCGAGCAGCAGCCCGACCACGCCGATGATGAAGATCGCGATGACGATGTGTTCCACCTTCAGGTTGTTCCACTCGTCCCATAGCCAGAAGCCGATGCCGGTGCCGCCAGTGAGCATTTCCGCGGCCACGATCACCAGCCACGCGGTGCCGATGGACAGCCGCACGCCGGTGAGCATGTACGGCAGCACGGCCGGCAGCAGCACGCGGGTGAACACCTTCCATTCGGACAGGTCGAGCACGCGCGCCACGTTCAGGTAGTCCTGCGGCACGCGGGTCACGCCCACGGCGGTATTGATCACCATCGGCCAGATCGAGCAGATGAAGATGGCCCAGATTGCCGCCGGGTTTGCGGACTTGAACAGCAGCAGGCCAATGGGCAGCCACGCCAGCGGCGAGACCGGGCGCAGCAGGCTGATGATGGGCGCCATCATGGCGTTGAGAAAGGCAAAGCGGCCCAGCGCGAAGCCGGCCGGGATGCCGATCAGCGCCGCCAGCCCGAAGCCTGCCGCCACGCGCGCCAGCGATGCCAGCACGTTCCAGCCGATGCCCTGGTCGTTGGGGCCGTTGCGGTAGAACGGGTCGGCGAACAGCGGCACGGCGGCATGCCAGGTGGCGGCCGGCGTGGGGATGGCGGGGATCATGGTGGCGATGCCGTGCCACATCAGCAGGAACAGCGCAAAGCCTGCTACGGGCGGTATCACCTTGAGCACGACGGCGGCGATGGCGTCGCGCCGCGCCGCGCGGCGCGCATCGGCTTGTGCTGCGAGCGCGCGGCGCTCGGCGCGCTCATGGGCTTGCTGGTCGCCAACCACGGCGAGCTCGGCGGTGGTGCCGGCATCTGCAGGGGCGGCTTGGTTGGCAGCATGCGGGGCCGGCTGGGCTAGTGCATTCACGTCAGGCTCCTTCAGGAGCCGGCGTGTCGCCACGCCGGCGTTCAAGCGGCAAACAAAATCGGAATCACGCCAGGGCGCGTGCGCGTCAGGCCTTGATCTTGAAACCGTCGGCGTAGGCCTTCGGGTCCTTGCTGGCGTCCCATACCACGCCGTCGATCAGCTTCGCGGTGCGCAAGTCGCTCTTGGGCAGCGGCACCTGCGCCGCGGCGGCGCCCTGCTTGTAGATGTCGATGCGGTTGACCTTCTTCGCCACCTCCAGGTAGTCCGGATGCTCCTTGAGCAAGCCCCAGCGCTTTTGCTGCGTGAGGAACCACATGCCGTCGGAGAGGAAGGGATAGTTGGCGATGCCGTCCTGGTAGAACTTCATCGAGTCCGGGTCGTCCCAGGTCTTGCCCAGGCCGTTGCTGTAGCGGCCCAGCATGCGGTCCAGGATGATGTCCATGTCGGTGTTGACGTAGGACTTGGCGGCAATGGTCTCGGCGGTCTTGCGGCGGTTGGAGGCCGAAGCGTCGATGTACTTCGATGCGTCGAGCACGGCGGCAACCATCGCGCGCGCCGTGTTGGGATACTTCTGCACGAACTCGGCCGTAGTGCCCAGGGTCTTCTCCGGGTGGTCCTTCCAGATCGCCTGCGTGGTCTCCGCGGTAAAGCCGATCTTGTCGGCGATGGCGCGCGCCCCCCAGGGCTCGCCCACGCAGAAGCCGTCCATGTTGCCTACGCGCATGTTGGCCACCATCTGCGGCGGCGGCACGGTGATGGCCTTGGCGTCCTGCATCGGGTTGATCCCGTTGGCGGCCAGCCAGTAGTACAGCCACATGGCGTGGGTGCCGGTGGGGAAGGTCTGGGCGAAGGTGTACTCGCGCTTTTCCTTCATCATCAGCGCCTTCAGGCTGGCGCCGTCCTTGACGCCTTTCTCCGCGAGCTTGGACGACAGCGTGATGGCCTGGCCGTTGTGGTTCAGGTTCATCAGCACGGCCATATCCTTCTTGGGGCCGCCGATGCCAAGCTGCACGCCGTAGATCAGGCCGTAGAGCACATGTGCCGCATCGAGTTCGCCATTGACCAGCTTGTCGCGCACGCCGGCCCAGGAGGCTTCCTTGGTGGGCGTGATCTTGATGCCGTACTTCTTGTCGAAGCCGAGCGTGCCCGCCATCACGACCGAGGCGCAGTCCGTCAGCGGGATGAAGCCGATCCGTACCTCCGGCTTTTCCGGTGCGTCGGAGCCGGCTGCCCATGCGCCAGCGCGTACCAGGGGATCAACCAGGGTGATCACGCTGGCACCGGCGATGGTGGCCAGTGCGCGGCGCCGTCCGCTGCTGGCGGGCACCGCATCGGCGCCAGTGATGCTGGCGTCGGTGGCAACTGCTGAATGCAGCGGCTTGGTAATCTTCAGGCGAGAGGGCATTGACACGGCTCCAAATAAAAAGCGTCCTGAACTGCTCCGCTTTCGCCAGAAATGCGGGGGCAGGTCAGGACGCCGTTGTCCCGTGATGCGGCGCGGCCGTCGTTGGCGGCGCACATCGGTATGTGATCGGCCGTCGTTGGCCGATGCCTTGATTACGCAAGCGGCGTGCCAAGGGTGGAACGGGCTGTTGTCGGAATGGCAGAGCAGGAGCGAAGGGCGCAGGAGCCGGAAGCGGGCGAACGAAAGCTGCGCCGGTGCGGTGCCGGTGCGTGGGAGGTGTTCCTGTCGCGCCATCTTTGTGCATTGCACCAAGCGCGTGCGGGGCGTATCGAAACGCCAATGGGGCTGATTCGGGGCTTAACTCATCACATCGATGACCCGCCGCGCCGCCTCGACGAGCTTGATACCGCGCTCCATCGCCATGCTGCGCAGCCGCTTGTAGGCCTCGTCCTCGGTCATGCCGCGCTCCTTCATCAGCAGGCCCTTGGCCCGCTCGACTTCCTTGCGCTCGGCCAGCTGCAGCCGCGTGGCATCGAGTTCGGCGCGCAGTTCCTGGTTCAGTTCGAAGCGCGCATAGGCCACGTCCAGCACGGTCTTCACGCGCTCGGCGCGCAGGCCGTCGACGATGTAGGCGGTGATGCCCGCCGTCAGCGCGGCCTTGATGCGCTGGGCGTCGTCGTTGTCCGTGAAGAGCACGATGGGGCGCGGCGCATGCTGGGTCGACACGCACACATGCTCGACCGTATCGCGCGCGGCGGACTCCGAGGCGATGATGATCAGGTCCGGCTGCCGCGCGGCGATGGCGTCGGGCAGCCGCAGGTCGGCATCCACCGTTTCGATGTCGGTGAAGCCCGCCGATACAAGCCCGGCACGTATCGTCTCGATATTGAGCGGATCCTCGTCATGCGGATCGCGCACCAGCAAGATGCGCAGCGCGCGTGAACTCGCCGCGGCGGGCGCGGGGCTCGCCGGACTCGCCGGACTCGCCGGACTCGTCGGACTGGAAGGGGCTGGGGGGCGTCTGTTCATGGCGTCACTTGGAATCTCTCGTTCCATGCAAGATTCGCGCCGAGATGCTTTTAATTGTATTGCGGGGTTTCCCGGATTCAATGCCCAGTGCCATACGCGGCAGGAAACGCAGGTGTATGCTATTGCCCTGCTCGCGGCGGGGGGCGTCTGCTGGCGACGCCGCATGCCGGTGCGTAGCCTAAAACACAGTACACAAGTCTGGAGAGATGGATGACCGAATTCGTATTTGCCCCGCCGGCGCCCCATGGCGTGCCCGTGCGTGGCAGCAGCGCTCAGTTCCCGGTGCGCCGGGTTTACTGCGTGGGCCGCAACTATGCCGCCCATGCCCGTGAAATGGGTTCGGATCCGGATCGCGAGCCGCCGTTCTTCTTCTGCAAGCCCGCCGACGCCGTGAGCTATGTCGCCGACGGTACCGAAGGCACCTTCCCCTATCCCCAGGGCACCAGCAACTGCCACTACGAAGTGGAGCTGGTCGTTGCCATCGGCAAGGGCGGCAAGGACATCGCCGAGGCGGACGCCGCGAGCCACGTGTTTGGCTACGCGCTTGGTCTCGACATGACGCGCCGCGACCTGCAGAACGAATCGAAGAAGACTGGCCGCCCCTGGGAAACCGGCAAGGCCTTCGACAAGTCCGCCCCGATCGGCCCGATCGTGCCGGTGTCCGTCATCGGCCATCCGCAGAAGGGCGCGGTGACGCTGGCCGTCAACGGCGTCGAGAAGCAGCGCGGCGACCTGTCGGACCTGATCTGGTCGGTGCCCGAAATGGTGTCCTATCTCTCCAAGCTGTTCGAGCTGCAACCCGGCGACCTGATCTACAGCGGCACGCCAGAAGGCGTGGGCCCGGTGGTCAAGGGCGATGTCATGCTGTGCAAGATCGAAGGCGTGGGCGAGCTCACCGTCAAGGTAGTCTGAGCCCATGCTCAAGCTTTACAGCTACTTTCGCAGCTCCGCCTCGTACCGTGTGCGCATCGCCCTGCAGTTGAAGGGCCTGCCTTACGAGTACATGCCGGTCCATCTGTTGCGCGACGGCGGCCAGCAACTGCTGCCGGCCTACCGGGCGCTGAACCCCGATGCGCTGGTGCCGACCCTGCTGGATGACGATCATGTATTGATCCAGTCCGTGGCGATGGTCGAGTACCTCGACGAGACGCATCCCGAGCCGCCCCTGCTGCCGGGCAGCGCGCTCGACCGCGCCTACATCCGCGCCCTGGCGCTGGAGGTCGCGTGCGAGATCCATCCGCTGAACAACCTGCGCGTGCTGAAGTACATCAAGCACACGCTGGGCGTGGCGGAGGAGGCCAAGGACGCATGGTATCGCCACTGGGTCGAGCTGGGTTTCGAGTCGGTGAATACCAACCTTGTGCGCTCGGGCAAGGCAGGGCGCTTCTGCTTCGGCGATACGCCGACGCTGGCCGATATCTGCCTGGTGCCGCAGGTGTTCAACGCGCAGCGCTTCAATATCGACGTGGCCCGCTACCCGGCCATCGCCAAGGTGTTCGACTCCTGCATGGCGCTGCCCGCGTTCCGGCAAGCCGAGCCCAAGGCGCAGCCGGACGCTGAGTAAGCTGGCAGGCTAAGCCCCGGCAGTGCGCAAAAAGAAAAAGCCCCGCAAGCGATTGCGGGGCTTTTCTTCTGGTGGGCCGGTTTGCCGCTCAGCCGAGCAGCGCGTCGGCGAATTCCTCGGCATTGAAAGGCTGCAGGTCTTCGACCTTCTCGCCCACGCCGATGAAGTAGACCGGCACCGGGCGCTGGCGCGCGATCGCGGCCAGGATGCCGCCCTTGGCGGTGCCGTCGAGCTTGGTCACGATCAGCCCGGTCAGGCCCAGCGCGTCGTCGAACGCCTTGACCTGGGACAGCGCGTTCTGGCCGGTGTTGCCGTCGATCACCAGCAGCGACTCGTGCGGCGCGTTCGGCATCGCCTTGGCGATGACGCGCTTGACCTTCTTCAGCTCTTCCATCAGGTGCAGCTGCGTGGGCAGGCGGCCCGCGGTATCTGCCATCACGATATCGATGCTGCGTGCGCGTGCCGCGTTGACCGCGTCGAAGATCACCGCGGCCGGGTCGCCGCTCTCCTGCGAGACCACGGTGACGTTGTTGCGCTCGCCCCAGATGGTCAGCTGCTCGCGCGCGGCGGCGCGGAAGGTGTCGCCGGCGGCCAGCAGCACGGACTGGTCATAGCTCTGGAAGTGCTTGCACAGCTTGCCGATGCTGGTGGTCTTGCCGGCGCCGTTGACGCCCGAGATCATCATCACCAGCGGCTGCTCGCGGCCCAGTGACATGGTTTTCTCGAGCGGACGCAGCAGGTCGGTCAGTAGGTCGCGCAGCGCGGCCTTGACGCCTTCGGCGGTGTCGATGCGTTCGGTCTTGACGCGGCGCCGCAGGGCGCTCAGCAGGTGCTCGGTAGCCTCCACGCCGGCGTCGGCCATGATCAGGGCCGTTTCCAGGTCCTCGAACAGGTCTTCGTCGACCTTGACGCCAACGAACAGCGTGCCCAGGTTGCGGCTGGTCTTGGACAGCCCGGTGCGCAGGCGCTGCATCCAGCCGCGCCTGGCCTCGGCGGAGGCGGCCGGCGGCGGGGTCAGCACCAGTTCCTCGGCAGCGGCCGCAGGCACGCTCTGGACCGGCTCGATGGGGGTTGTCGGGACGGAAACGACGGCGGCCGGGGCAGGCCCGGCCGTGGGAATGGGGGTTGGCGCGCTGGCGGGCGCCGCGGCCGGTGTGGCGGCGGGCGCCGGGCTTTGCACCTCGGGCGGCGCACCGGCCGGTTCGGCCTTGCGCTTCTTCCAGAAACTAAACATTGGGAAAGGGGTCAATACCCCGGTAGAATCAATCGCCAAAATTCTAGCAGACGGGGTCGCATGAACCATTGTGCTGTCAGGTCCAGGTCGGGCGCCGCCCGTACCGCTTCGCATCTTGCCGGCGCCGGCGCTGTTCGCCCGGCCGCTTTCTCCCGGCGCCTTGTTCCCACCCTTTTGTTGATCGCGATGCCCTGGTTCGGCGCTGCCTATGCGCAGACCGCCGTGGTGGCGCCGCCGTTGCCGAGCGGCCAGGCAACCGCGGCGCAAACTGCCGCGGCGCAGGCCGATACCACCGAGTTCAAGCTGTCCAACGGCATGCGGGTAATCGTCAAGGAAGACCATCGCGCGCCCACCGTAGCCCACCAGATCTGGTATCGCGCGGGCGGCGTGGACGAGGTCAGCGGCACCACGGGCGTGGCGCACATGCTTGAACACATGATGTTCAAGGGTACACCAAAGGTCGGCCCGGGGGAGTTTTCCAAGCAGATCGCGGCATTGGGCGGGCGCGAGAACGCCATGACCAACCGCGATTTCACGCTCTACTACCAGCAGATCAGCAAGCAGTACCTGCCGAAGATGATGGAGCTGGAAGCCGACCGCATGGCCAATCTCATCATCAAGAAGGATGAGTTCGACCGGGAAATGAAGGTCGTGACGGAAGAGCGGCGCCTGCGCACGGACGACTCCGCGCGCGGCACCGTCTATGAGCAGTTGCTGGCCACCGTCTACACCGCCGCGCCCTACCGGCATCCCGTGATCGGCTGGCCGGACGACCTGGTCAACATGCGCGTGGAAGACGTGCAGGCCTGGTACAAGAACTGGTACGTGCCGGACAACGCGCTGCTGGTGGTGACGGGCGACGTCACGGCGGCCGAGGTCAAGGCGCTGGCGGAGCGCACCTACGGCAAGCTCAAGGCCCGCCCGCTGCCGCTGCGCAAGAACCAGCTTGAGCCCGCGCAAAAGGGCATCAAGCGGATCTGGGTCAAGGCCCCGGCCGAGAACCCCTACGTGGTGATGGCGTACAAGGTGCCGCGCCTGCACGATGTCGAGAAGGACGTCGATCCCTACGCGCTGGAAGTCCTCTCCGCCGTGCTCAATGGCTACGACAACGCCCGCCTGACGCGCGACCTGGTGCGCAAGCGCCGCATCGCCGACGACGTCAACGTGGGCTACGACAGCATCAACCGCGGCGAGTCCCTGATGGTGCTCGACGGCACGCCGGCCACGGGCCACACCACCGAGGAGATCGAGCGCGCGCTGCGCGACGAGATCGCCCGCATTGCGCGCGAAGGCGTCTCGCCCGAAGAGCTCAAGCGGGTCAAGGCGCAGGTGGTGGCGGCGCAGATCTACAAGCGCGACTCGGTGTTCGGGCAAGGCATGGAGATCGGCGTGGCCGAGATCGCCGGCATTTCCTGGCGCCAGATTGACCGCATGCTCGACAAGATCAAGGCCGTCACGCCGGAGCAGGTGCAGGCGGTGGCTGGCAAGTACTTCAACGACGATAACCTGACCGTGGCAACCCTGCTGCCGCAGCCGATCGACCCGAACAAGGCAAAGGCTCCGGCCGCCGCCGACTCGCTCCGCTGAGCTCTCTAGAGGACAGGACCCATGATGCCCCTCTTTGCCCCGACGATCCCGTCGCCACGCCTGTTGCGTCGCCTGGCAGGCGCGGCTTGCGGTGCGCTTGCCCTGATCGCCTCGCAGGCCGCGCTGGCTGCGATCCCGATCGAGCAGTGGACCACCTCCACCGGCGCCCGCGTGTATTTCGTGCGCAGCCCGTCCATCCCCATGCTCGACGTCAATATGGATTTTGACGCCGGCAGCCGCTACGACCCGGCCGGCAAGGCCGGCCTTGCCACGCTCGCCTCGGCTCTGCTCGACAAGGGCGCGGCCGCGCAGGATGGCCAGCCGGCCCGCAATGAAGCACAGGTGGCCGACGCCTTCGCCGACACCGGTGCCGACTTCGGCGGCGCCGCCAGCAGCGATCGCGGCGGCGTCGGCCTGCGCACGCTGACCTCCGAGCCGGAACTCAGCCAGTCGCTCGCGCTGGCCGGGCAGTTGATCAAGGCGCCGGCCTACCCGGATGCCGTGGTGGCGCGCGAAAAGCAACGCCTGATCACCGCCATCCGCGAGGCCGACACCAAGCCCGGCGTGATCGCCGACAAGATGGTGTCGCGCGCGATCTATCCATCGCATCCGTATGGCGTGTCGCCGACCGTGGCCAGTGTCGAGTCGATCACGCGGGCCGATATCGAGCGCTTCTGGCGAGATAATTTCGCCGCGTCGCGCGCCGTCGTGACGCTGATCGGCGCCATCGACCGCAAGCAGGCCGAGACCATCGCCGAGCAACTGACGCGCGGCCTGCCAGCTGGCGCCACGCCGTCCACGATGCCTCCCGTGCAGCTCAAGATCCCGGCCAGCGAGCAGCGCGTGCCGCATCCGGCGCAGCAGGCTACGGTAGCAATCAGCCAGCCCGCCATCGCGCGTGGCGATCCCGACTACTTTGCCCTGCTGGTGGGCAACTACGTGCTCGGCGGCGGCGGCTTCAGCTCGCGCCTGACCGATGAGGTGCGGGAAAAGCGGGGCCTGACCTACGGCGTCGACAGCTACTTCGCGCCGGCCAAGCAGGCAGGGCCCTTCGGCATCAGCCTGCAGACCAAGAAGGCGCAGACCAACGAAGCCCTGGCGCTGGTGCGCAAGGTGCTGGCGCAGTACGTGGCGGAAGGCCCCACCGACACCGAACTGAAGGCCGCCAAGGACAATCTGGTCAACGGCTTCCCGCTGCGCATCGACAGCAACCGCAAGCTGCTGACCAATGTGGCCAATATCGGCTGGTACCGGCTGCCGCTGGATTACCTTGACACCTGGACCGCGCAGATCGGCAAGGTCACCCGTACCCAGGTCCGCGAAGCCTTCCAGCGCCACGTGTTCCCGGACGCCATGGCGACCGTCATCGTGGGTGGACCGGAATAGCGAAGTGACAGGCGCCGGCGCCGGGGGGCGTTCCCGGCGCTTGCGCTTTTCCGCGCCACAGGCTCTACAATCACGGCATGAATTCGCGTACCCGATCTCCCTCGCCCGCCGCCAGCGGGCGATCCCCATCCTCCTCGCCGCGGCAGTCTCCTGCCCAGGTCCGTATCATTGGCGGCAAGTGGAAGCGCACGCCACTGCCCGTGCTCGACGCCGAAGGCCTGCGTCCCACCCCTGACCGCGTGCGTGAGACCCTGTTCAACTGGCTGGGGCAGGACATGTCCGGGCTGGCGTGCCTCGATCTGTTTGCGGGCTCCGGCGCACTGGGTTTCGAGGCCGCCTCCCGAGGTGCCCAGCAGGTCACCATGGTCGAAGCCAATCCGCGCGTGGCCAAGCAACTGCGGGACAACCAGTACCGGCTCGACGCCCAGCAGATCCGGGTGGTGCAAGGTGACGCATTCGCTACGGCGGCGCAGATGCCGTCGGCCAGCTTCGACGTGGTGTTCCTCGATCCGCCCTTTGCCGAAGACTGGCTTGGCCCCGCGCTGGAGCATGCGGCGCGGCTGTCACGTCCAGGCGGCGCCGTGTATGTGGAAACGGATCGCGCCCTGAGCGGCCCCGACGCCCCGGTGCCCGCGGCGCTGGAGATCGTGCGGCATGCGCGGGCCGGCGCGGTGCATTTCCATTTGCTGCAGCACAGGAACCTTTGAACACGGGATGGCCGCGAGCATTGTGACCGGCCACCCCCACGCAAAATGCGGCAGCGCGGCGAAACCGTAATGTGGCGGCTTGCAAGTGCCGCGTTTAGAGTTACACTACGCCGCTGTCGCCAACGCTCGTCACGCAGCCTTGGCTCCAGCCCTCACCATAGTGGGCGGGGTCGATCGGTCCATCCAGGGCCGGCAGCGGGCAGAACAAGGAGGAAGCATGGTCGTCGCGGTCTATCCCGGCACTTTCGATCCAATGACCCGGGGCCACGAGGATCTGGTGCGCAGAGCATCCAACATCTTCGATGAGCTCGTGGTCGGCGTGGCGCATAGCCCGAACAAGCGCCCGTTCTTTTCGCTGGAAGAGCGCATAGGCATCGCCCGTGAAGTCCTGGGCCACTATCCCAATGTGCGCGTCGAAGGTTTCTCCGGCCTGCTCAAGGATTTTGTCCGCAAGAACAACGCGCGCGTGATCGTGCGGGGTTTGCGCGCGGTCTCCGACTTCGAGTACGAGTTCCAGATGGCGGGCATGAACCGCTACCTGCTGCCGGACGTGGAAACCATGTTCCTGACGCCGTCCGACCAGTATCAGTTCATCTCCGGCACGTTTGTGCGCGAGATCGCGGTGCTTGGCGGGGATGTCAGCAAATTTGTATTTCCCTCGGTCGAACGCTGGCTCGCGGAGAAGATCAGCAGCAAAGCGGAATAAAATAGAGTCTTGCGACATGTCAGGCGCGGCCAGTCGGGCGCGGGGCATGTCGGGTTTAAAGGAAACACCATGGCACTATTGATCACCGACGACTGCATCAATTGCGACGTTTGTGAGCCGGAGTGCCCAAACGAAGCCATTTCGATGGGGCCCGAGATCTATGAGATCGACCCCAACAAATGTACCGAATGCGTCGGGCACTTCGACGAGCCGCAATGCCAGCAGGTTTGCCCTGTGGCTTGCATCCCGCACGATCCCAACCGGATCGAGACGCGCGAGATCCTGATGGATCGCTACCGGCTGCTTACCGCTGCGAAGCGGGTGGCCTGAAGCGATTGCTTGGGCTCAGGACGGCAATGCGGCAATAAAAAACCCCGTCACCGAAAGGTGGCGGGGTTTTTTGTTGGTGCACGGGGGTCTTAGCGTCCCGTGTGCAGTTCCATCATGGCGCGCTCGGACTCGCCCTTTGCGAGCAATCCCAGCGGTGCGATGCTGCGGTCGATCGCCTCGTCGATGGCCTGCTGTTCCTCGCGGCGCGGCGGCTTCAGCACAAAATTGATCACATCCTCGCGCTCGCCGGCACCACCCGCCGAATTGCGCGGATGGCCGACGCCAATGCGCAGGCGCCAGTACTCCTGGGTGGTCAGGTGCGCTGAAATATCCTTGAGGCCATTGTGGCCGCCCGCGCCGCCGCCACGCTTGAGCTTGACGGTGCCGGACGGCAGGTCCATCTCATCATGGGCCACCAGGATCTCGTCCGGCAGGATCTTGTAGAAGCGCGCGAGCGACACCACCGACAGCCCGGAGCGGTTCATGAAGGTGGACGGCTTGAGCAGCCAGATCTCCTGGTCCCACAGCCTGGCGCGCGCGGCCAGCCCGTGGAAGCGGCCTTCCACGCGCAGGGTGACGCCCCCCATGCGGGCCAGCTGGTCGACCAGCCAGAAGCCGGCATTGTGGCGTGTGGCTTCGTATTCCGCCCCGGGGTTTCCGAGGCCGACGATGAGTTTGATCATGCGTTGCACTACTTGGTTGATGGGGCTCGGCGCACGATGCGCGGGGCGGCTGGCAACTGCTTGGCTAACTGCTTGGCTGCAACTGCAACTGCAAAGTCAAAATCAACTGCAGTTTCACCACCCCTGCGGGGCGGCGACCTACTTTCTTGTTTGCCAAGAAAGTAGGCAAAGAAGGCGCGCCGGATGGGGCGACACCCCCTCGTGCCCACGAGGCGCCCCATACGGCAACTAACACCGCCACGGCTCGCTTCGCATCGCGGCTGGGTTTGGCCGCAAGCGGGCCAAACAGGAAATCTGCGGTTCGCGGGTGTGCCGGCAGAGGCAAGCATACGCGATCCTCGGCACGAAAAAAAAACCGCCGGACGCGCCGGCGGTTTTTTCTTGCGGCTGCGAGAGCCGTCCTGTCGCACAGCCCGAGGGCTGCGTTCAGGGTACTCAGGCAGCAGGCGTTTCGCCTTCGGCGGCTTCCGACACGCCACCGGCCGGCAGCGAGATGCTGGCGATAGTGGGGTTTTCGTCACCGTGGGTGATGGCGCTCACGCCCTTCGGCAGCTTCACGTCGGACAGGTGCAGGGTCTGGCCCAGTTCTGCATTGCCCAGGTCCACTTCGATGAACTCAGGCAGGTCGGCCGGCAGGCACGACACTTCCAGTTCATTCAGGATGTGGTTGACGATGCCATGGCCCAGCTTCACGCCCGGGGCGTTTTCCTGGTTCATGAAGTGCAGCGGCACCTTGACGTGGATCTTGTCGGTGGCCGACACGCGTTGGAAGTCAACGTGCAGGACCAGCGGCTTGAACGGGTGCATCTGGAAAGCGCGCAGCAGGGCCTTCTCAGCCTTGCCTTCCACTTCGAGGTCGAGAATCGACGAGTGGAATGCTTCTTTCTTCAGCGCGTGGAACAGCGCGTTGTGATCGAGTTCGATCATCTTGGGCTCGGCTGCGCCGCCATAGATGATGCCGGGGGTCTTGCCGGCGTTGCGCAGGCGGCGGCTCGCACCCGTTCCCTGTACGCTACGCTCGAAGGCTACTACTTTCATGATGACTCCAAATGTAAGAGGGCTGTCCGCGACCAGACAGCCCGATGAACCTCGCCACGGGCCGTAATTGGGGTCTTACCCCCAAAAAACAGCCGCAAACGCGGTAAAGCCTTGAATTCTATCAGGAATCGGCAAACAGCGACATGATCGAGTCGCCCTTGACGATCCGGGTAAAGGTCTCTGCCAGCAGCGATGCGGTCGAGAGCTGGCGAATCTTGCCGGACTGGATGGCATCGTCGCGCAGCGGAATCGTGTCGCACACCACCACTTCATCCAGCTCGGAGTCGGCGATGCGGGCAGCCGCGCCGCCGGACAGGACCGGATGGGTACAGTAAGCGAATACCTTCAGCGCGCCGCGTTCCTTGAGCACCTGGGCAGCCTTGCACAGGGTGCCGCCGGTGTCGATCATGTCATCCATGATCACGCAGTTGCGGCCGTCGACTTCACCGATGATGTTCATCACTTCGGCCACATTGGCCTTGGGGCGACGCTTGTCGATGATGGCCAGGTCGCAGTTCAGCTGCTTGGCCAGCGCACGGGCGCGCACCACGCCGCCGACGTCGGGCGAGACCACCAGCAGATTGCCGTAGTTCTTCTCGCGCAGGTCGCCCAGCAGAACCGGGGAGGCGTAGATGTTATCAACCGGGATATCGAAGAAGCCCTGGATCTGGTCGGCGTGGAGGTCCATGGTCAGGACCCGCTCGACGCCGGCAACTTCCAGCATGTTGGCTACCACCTTGGCCGAGATCGCGACGCGCGCCGAACGCGGGCGGCGATCCTGGCGGGCATAGCCGAAGTAGGGCATGGCGGCGGTGATGCTGCGTGCCGAGGCGCGCTTGAGCGCATCGACCATCACCATCAGTTCCATCAGGTTGTCGTTGGTCGGCGCGCAGGTGGACTGCAGCACGATGACGTGCTTGCCGCGAACATTTTCCTGGATTTCAACTTGGACTTCGCCGTCGGAGAACCGGCCGACCTGGGCTTTCCCGAGCGGGATGCCGAGGTGCTGCACGACAGCCTCCGCGAGTTTGGGGTTGGCGTTGCCGGTAAAAACCATCAAGCCTTCGCTGCTCATTCGGTGCACCTGTCTTGCTGCTGGAGGGGGAACGATTGCTGCCGGCTAGTGCCGGCAGCTTTTCGTGCAGGTCCATTAGGACACTGTAGGATGTAATGGCAGGGGAAGAAGGATTCGAACCTTCGAATGCCGGAATCAAAATCCGGTGCCTTGACCAACTTGGCGACTCCCCTACACAACCGGGTACGTCCATCGTCACATTCAACTGCCTGCGACGCCGAACGAAAAACTTTTATGCGAGCGTTGCGAGTGGGTGTTGCGATAAACTCTTCGCACACCTGCCATCCCATTCGGGAGGCAACCGGTCTAGTACCTGCTGCGCAGTTTGCTCGTCGTTAAATCGGGCAAACACGCAGGCTCCGGAACCGGTCATCCTTGCATGTGGACTGTACTGTCTCAACCATTCAAGGGCTCGGGCAACTTCGCCGAACTTCACTGTTGCTATCGCTTCCAGGTCGTTGCGACCGAAACCGAACTTGTTTGTGCATCCAGTGAAGTCCGCTATTATGGTGATCGCTGTATCCCTTGTCAAGCGCTTGTCCGAAAAAATTGCCACGGTCGGAACATGCTGGCGCGGATGGATGATCACGAACCAACTGTCGGGCAATTCGACCGTCGTCAGCTCCTCGCCAATCCCTTGCGCGAACGCGTTTTCTCCATGCACGAAGAACGGCACGTCGGCACCTAGCGCAAGGCCGATGCGCTTGAGCTCGTCGCGGCTCAGCCCCAGCCCCCACAGATGATTCAGCGCTAGCAGCGTGGTCGCCGCATCCGAAGATCCGCCGCCGATGCCGCCGCCCATCGGCAGCCGCTTGGCAATGGCGATGTCCGCGCCAAAGCCGGTGCCGCTAGCCTGCTGCAAGGCCCGAGCGGCACGCACGATGAGGTCGCTCTCCACCGGCACGCCCGGCACGTCGCTGATGCGCTCGATGCGGCCATCGTCGCGGCGGCAAAAGTCCAGCGTATCGCTCCAGTCCACCAGTTGGAAAACCGTCTGCAGCGTGTGGTAGCCGTCCGCGCGGCGTCCGGTCACATGCAGGAAGAGATTCAGCTTGGCGGGCGCCGGGCAGTTGCGCAGCTCCGGCGGCGGCAGGGGGCGGGCCGTACTCATTGTGCTTGCTCCGGATCGATGACGAGGCGTACCGAGAGCGGGTTGGCTTGGCCGTCGCGTGCCAGGTCGATGCGGCGCGGGCGTGCCGCGGCCGCGGCCGCGGTGGATGGTGTGGATGGCGTCGTGGGCGAGGCTTCCTGCCACGCTACGTAGCGTACGGTCCAGCCGTTCTGCGCCAGGGTAGCCAGGCGTCCGCTGTCGTCGCGCGTGGTGCGCGCCGGGCTGCCGGGCGCGGGGCGGGCGTGAAGCCAGTCGCGCAGGCCCGCCACCGGCAGCGAGAAGCCAAGCGCTTCTTCCAGCAAGGTGTCGACCTCGGGCGCGTTGCGCGGTGCCTGGTTGGGCAGGTCGAGCGTGGCGCCCGAAGGCGTGGAAGTGACCACGGCCAGGGTCTGGCCCAGCGGCGAGATCAGGTCCAGGCGCACATTGCGGCCTTGCTCATGCCATTGGAAGCTGCCCTGCACGCCTTCATCGCGGCCGTAGCGCACGTAGTTGGCGGCGAAACGGCCGCTGAGCTCGCGTGGCTGGGCGGTCTCGCCAGCGTCGAACTGCCGCGTGGGCGTGATGCTGGCGCAGGCGGCGAGCCATAGGGGGGCGCTCAGGCAGAGCAGGGCAAGGCGTCGGGATGTGGGCATGGCGTTTGGCGTGCGCGCCGGCGCCGCCGGGCGCCGGGCTGCCGGCCCGGCGCGAGGGCCGGGCGGCGGATGATTGCGGGTGATCTGTTTGCTGCGTGACGGCTGCGGACGGCAGGGTGCTACTTGGACAGCGCGGAGAGCGGCACGTTGTAGCGGCGCAGGGTGTCGATCAGGATGACGTTATCCGGCTCGATTTTGGCGGCTTCGGTCCAGGTCTTGCGGGCTTCGTCCTGCTGGCCGAGTTGCCACAGCACCTCGCCGAGGTGGGCACCGATTTCGGCCTCGGGCGCCTTGGCGTAAGCGTTGCGCAGCAGTTCGGCGGCCGGCTGCAACTGGCCCAGGCGGAATTTGACCCAGGCCAGGCTATCCATGATGTAGGGATCGTCCGGGCCCAGCGCGGAGGCCTTTTCCAGCAGCTTGAGGGCCTCGGGCAGGCGCACGTTGCGGTCCGCAAGCGAATAGCCCAGCGCGTTATAGCCTTGCTTGGCTTCCGGCTG
The DNA here is from genome assembly GCF_044627735.1 of Cupriavidus sp. CuC1. NCBI lineage: Bacteria > Pseudomonadati > Pseudomonadota > Betaproteobacteria > Burkholderiales > Burkholderiaceae > Cupriavidus > Cupriavidus sp. CuC1. Next base: position 153,781 of record NZ_JBIUHC010000002.1, read on the forward strand.
CATGGCGATCACGCGGCGCAGCAGCTTTTCCATGCTGTCGTAGCGCTTCTCGCGCTCATCGAGCATGGCGAGCTCATAGACCCAGTCCGAGTTGTCCGGCTCCGCCGCGGCGCGTTCCTCCAGCACCTTGCGGGCGCGGTCATAGGACTTGGCGTCGATCAGCATGCCGACTTCGGCCTGGCGGATCGCGGTCATGCGCTGCGCGCGCTGGTCGGGCTCGGGAATATCCTCGGCATCGGCCAGCATGTCGTTGAATACCGCCTGGGCGTCGTCGAGCTTGCCCATGCGGCCCAGCAACTGCGCGCGCTTGACGGCTGCCGCCGGCGCGAGCCGGGCGTCGTCGATGCGGTCGAGCCAGGCCACGGCCGCCGGATAGTCCTTCTTTTCCTCGGCGATCTGCGCCAGGTACTGGTAGGCGATATCCGGGCTGGCCGCCGGCACTTGCTCGGCGAGCTGCAGGTACTCCTTCAGGTACAGCTCGGCTTCGTCATAGCGCTTGGACTGCAGGCTGGTCAGGCCGAGGGCGAGCGGCACGCGCGGATCCTTCGGCGCGATCGTGCGCAGCGTCTCGAACTCCGAGCGCGCGGCTTGCAGGTCGTTTTGCTGCAGGTAGAGGCGGGCCAGCGTGATGTGCCCGTTGACCGAGGCCGGGGCCTTGTTGACGAACGCCTTCAGCCCGGCAATGGCCTGGTCCGGCGCGCTGTCGGCACGCAGCTCGGCGGCCATCAGCGCAGCGGCTTCGAAGTCGGGGCGGATCTTCTGGGCCTCGTCGAGCTCGGCCAGGGCGCCGGGAATGTCGTTGGCGGTTTCCTTGGCGCGCGCGAGGGCAAGGTGGGCCTCGGCCGACTTCAGGTCGTTGGCCACCAGGCGCTGCAGCAGCGCGGCGGCCCCGGCCGGATCGCTGGTGCGCGAAAGCTGTTGCTGCATCTGCAGGATGGCCTCCGGCCGGTGGCTCGGCGGCACGCCATTGAGCTGCAGGGCCAGCAGGGGCTCGGCTTCGTCCCATCGGCCGCTCAGGACCAGCAGGGTCGACAGCACTTGCCGCGCACCGGCGGAGGTCGGCGCAAGCTCGGTCCACAGCCGCGCGCCGTCAAGCGCTTGCTGGGCGCTGCGGGCATTGAATGCGATCTCGGTGGCTCGCTGCGCAAAGCGCGGGTCGCGCGTATTGCGGGCCAGCTCAACGTACGTCTGGTAAGCGGGGCCAACCACGCCGCGCTGGGTGGAGATTTCCGCGGCCAGCACCCGGTAGAGGATGTCCGCGGTCAGCGGCACCGCCGGCAGGGGCATCTTCGGCGGCAGCGGGTTCGAGCGGATTGGCGTGGTGGCCTCCGCGGCGACCTTCATCGCGGGCTTGCCGTCCGCGGACGCGGCATGGCTGGCGAGCGGCGCCAGCGCGCAGACTGCTACCGCGGCCGCAGCCGTGGCCGCGAGCCTGTGACGCAGCGGCCGCCGGGGAGAAATAAATTGAGCGGTGGTCATCGGGGTACGGTCCAGGCGGTCCGACATGTGGGTGGGTACTCCAGCACTCAAAGGCGATGGGGAAGGTAAAGGCATTGTAGCCTGCCGCTACAATGCTTTGCTTATCCGCATGGCACTAGCACGGCTGGGGTCTCTGGCGGTTTGAGTGGCACAAAAGGGAGAGGTTCGATGCCTGAGTTGCCGGAGGTCGAAGTGACCCGGCGCGGCTTGCTGCCGCATGTGGTTGGGCGGCGCATTGCCGAAGTGGTGGTGCGCCATCGCGGCCTGCGCTGGCCGGTCGAGCCGGACCTGGAGTCGCAGCTGGCCGGGCGGGTGATCGCGCGCATCGAGCGGCGTGGCAAGTACCTGCTGCTGGAGTGCGTGCGCCCGGACGGGGAGGCCCCCGGATGGCTGCTGATCCACCTTGGCATGACCGGCACGTTGCGGGTGCTGCCGCAGGCGCCGCCGCCGGGCACGCACGATCACCTTGACCTCGTCCTCGCCGACCCGGACGGCCCGGGCGATGCGCGGTCCGGCGCCGGCACTGGACTAGTGCTGCGCTTCCGCGATCCGCGGCGCTTTGGCGCGGTGCTGTGGAGCCTGCTCGAAGAGTCGCAATTGCCGACCCATCCGCTGCTGAGCAAGCTTGGCATCGAGCCTTTCGACCCACGCTTCGACGGGGCCTGGCTCTACCGGCTGGGACGTGGGCGCAGCGCGGCCATCAAGACCGTGCTTCTTGCCGGCGACATCGTGGTGGGCGTGGGCAATATCTATGCGTCGGAAAGCCTGTTTGCCGCTGGCATCCGCCCCACCACGCCGGCCGGGCGCTTGTCCCTGGCGCGTTGCGAGCGCCTTGCCGAGGCCGTGCGCGACACGCTGGCCCGCGCGATCGAGCGCGGCGGCAGCACCTTGCGCGACTTTGTCGGCAGCGATGGCAGCAGTGGCTATTTCCAGCTGGATTGCGCCGTGTACGACCGCGCCGGCCATCCATGCCGGGTCTGCGGCACCACCATCCGGCAGATCGTCCAGGGGCAGCGCTCGACGTTCTATTGCCCGACCTGCCAACGCTGAGTCCGGCGGGGGCGTGCCGGTGGCTCTCGTGCCGCAGCCCGCACGAGAGTGACGATTGCCTATCTTCCCGCGAATGTGGTGCCAACCCGATGGCCCGGCGCAACAGGGGAGGCGGCGGGCGGCTCGAATTTCACAAAAGTCCGCCGTAAACCTGTATCTTGAAGAACGTAAAAAAGTGTTACAAAGACACCATGTCACCGCCCGGGTGCCGGCCATCGGACATCAAGATGCCAGGCCTGCAGCGCCGTCGCGGGGGCTTTTCGCCAAGCCGATCCCAGTGCCAATGACAACCCTCGCCCTTCAATTCGAACAATACGGCGCCTGGAGAACCGGGGTACTCAACTCCCTGGCCGAATTCCGCTCCTGGCTCCAGCAGCACGATCTCTACGACGCCCAGGCCGACGAACGCGTCCAGCGCATCCAGGGCGTGCTCAAGAGCGACCGGCTCAAGGTGGCGTTCATCGCGGAGTTCTCGCGGGGCAAGAGCGAGCTGATCAACGCAATCTTCTTTGCCGACTACGGCCGTCGCATCCTGCCGTCTTCCGCCGGGCGCACCACGATGTGCCCGACCGAGCTGCGCTACGACGAAGCCGAGGCACCGTGCATCCGGCTGCTGCCGATCGAGACGCGCCTGCAGGAAGCTTCCACCGCCGATTTCCTTGACGTCGACGCGCACTGGCATACCGTGCCGCTCGACCCCTCGTCGCCCGACGGCATGCTGGATGCGTTCCGGCATGTGGTCGAGACCAACCGGGTCACGCGCGAGATGGCCGAGTCGCTCGGCCTGTACAACGAGAACGATCCCGACGCCGCCTACGCGCTCGATGCCGACGGCATGGTCGAGATTTCCCGCTGGCGCCACGCGGTCATCAACTTCCCGCATCCGCTGCTGCGCCAGGGCCTGGTCATCCTCGATACGCCTGGCCTCAACGCGATCGGCACCGAGCCCGAGCTGACGCTGCGCCTGATCCCGGACGCGCATGTCGTTGTGTTCATGCTGGCGGCCGACGCCGGCGTGACCAAGAGCGACCTCGACCTCTGGCGCAGCCATGTGAGCGCAGGCCACCGCAAGGGCTGCCTGGCCGTGTTGAACAAGATCGATGGCCTGTGGGACCCGCTCAAGTCGCCCGCCGAGACCGCGGCCGAGATCACGCGCCAGGTCACAACCAGCGCCCATGTGCTGGGCATCGACGAGTCGCGCGTCTATCCGGTGTCGGCGCAGAAGGGCCTGGTGGCCAAGGTCACTAACGACGCCGACCTGCTGGCGCGCAGCGGCCTGCCGCAATTCGAGCACGTGCTGTCGGACCAGCTGATCCCGCAGCGGCGCGAGATCGTCGCCGACCAGGTGCAGCGCTCGGTGGAGGAGATGGCACGCGGCGCGCAGCAACTGCTGCAAAGCCGCCGCCGCAGCATCGTCGAGCAGTTGTTCGAGCTGCGCGGCCTGCGCGGCAAGAACCACGCGATGGTCAAGCACATGCTGATGCGCGTGCAGTCCGAGAAGGAAGAGTTCGAGCAGAGCATCGCCAAGTTCCAGGCGCTGCGGCTGGTATTCGGGCGCCATAGCGCCGACATCATCAAGAGCCTGCAGCTGCGCGACGTGCGCCGCACCATGCGCGAGCGCCGCGAGCAGATGAAGGAGCGTTTCTTCTCGCGCGGCATGCGCGAGGACATGGACGCCTTGTTCACGCGGCTTGGCGAACTGGTCAGCGAGGCGGACCAGAAGATCGCCCAGCTCCACCAGCTCACCGACAGCATGTACCGCCGCTTCAATGCCGAGCATGGCTTTACGCTGCCCGCGCCGATCCAGTTCGTCACCGCGCGCTACGTCAGCGAACTGCAGCAGACGCTGGCGCTGGCCCACACGCACTTCGGTGCCATGAACATGCTCACGCGCACGCGCCCGCAGCTGGTGCAGAGCGCGTTTTCCACCATCGCGACCCGCGTGCTGGAAACCTTCCGCGATCTGAACCGCGATATCGAGATCTGGCTCAAGTCGGTGATGACGCCGCTGGAGGCGCAGGTGCGCGAACACCAGAAGCAGTTGCGCCGCCGGGTCGATTCGATCGAGCGCATCCATGAGGCCACCGACACGCTCGAGAGCCGCATCGCGCAGCTCGAGGAAGTGCTCAACGGCCTGGACGATCGCAGCGGCCGCATCGAATCCTTCTCCAGGCGGATCCTGCAGCCGGACGCCGACGAGGGGCAGCTCAGGGCGTTCGCGGCCTGAAGCGCGGCCGGCGCAAGGCTGGCCGCGAGTGCCGGTGGCGGCGAGGCGGTATCATGACGCGCCGCCGCCTCCGGCGCTGTCGCCCTGTTGCCTTACCCGTCACGTACCCGATGCCCCGCAAGCCCGCTGCTTCTCCTGCCGTTTCTTCCGATCTTCCCCCCGCCGCGGTTCCCGCCGATTTCGCCGCGCGCGTGGTGGGCTGGCAGCGCATGCACGGGCGCCATGACCTGCCCTGGCAGAACACCCGCGACCCTTACCGCATCTGGCTGTCCGAGATCATGCTGCAGCAGACCCAGGTCAGCGCGGTGATCGAGTATTTCCAGCGCTTCGTCGGCCGCCTGCCAACCGTGGCTGCATTGGCCGAGGCCAGCGCGGACGAGGTGATGGCGCTGTGGGCCGGGCTTGGCTACTACTCGCGCGCGCGCAACCTGCACCGCTGCGCCAAGGCCGTGATGAGCGAGCATGGCGGCGTGTTCCCGACCGACCCCGAGGTGCTGGTGACGCTCCCCGGCATCGGCCGCTCCACCGCGGCGGCCGTGGCCGCGTTCAGCGCCGGCGTGCGCTCGCCGATCCTGGACGGCAACGTCAAGCGCGTCTTTGCCAGGTTCTTCGGCATCCATGGGCATCCCGGCGTCAAGGCGGTGGAGAACCGCATGTGGCAGCTTGCCGATGAGGTCTTGCCAGCCAAGGGGCCCACGCAAGCCGAGGACATGGTGTCCTACACCCAGGGCGTGATGGACCTTGGCGCCACCGTATGCTCGCGCGGCAAGCCAGCTTGCCTCGCCGCCGCCGCGTCATGCCCGCTGGCGAGCGACTGCGTGGCGCGCCGCGACGGCCTGACCGGCGTGCTGCCCACGCCAAAGCCGCGCGCCGCCATTCCCGAGCGCAGCACCGTGATGCTGCTGGTCCGCCGCGGCCGCGAAGTCCTGCTCGCGCTGCGCCCGGACAGCGGCATCTGGGGCGGCCTGTGGAGCCTGCCCGAAATGCCGGTCGATACCGTGCCCTTCGATGCGGAGCTGGCCGAAGACGCTGCGCTAGAGCGCGCTCGTGAATTCGGCAATCCCGGCGCTGCCAACATGGTCGGCGAACTCACCCATGTCTTCACCCACTTCCGCCTGCTGATCCGCGCCATCCGCGTCGACGTCACCGGCCTCGCAGTGCGTGACGCAGATAGCGGCCCCGCGCTGCGCTGGCTTTCGCTGGACGATCTGGACGCGGTAGGCACGCCCGCGCCAGTGCGCAAGCTGCTGGAAGCGCAAGCCCAAGGCGGATTGTTTTAACAGCGTCTCGGAAGGTGCGAAGAAATCGTAGCGAGCGGCCCGTGGCAGGTGCGAGGAGCGCAGCCGTACATGCGTACGGCGAGCACCGCAGCGCCTGCCACGGGCCGCGCAGTAGATT